>JAAZNB010000071.1 GCA_012798515.1 Chloroflexota bacterium | reverse complement strand
CGGGAAGATAAAGCCCCCAAACATGGTGGAATGGAAATGGCCGACCACAAAATAAGTGTCTTGCAGGTGCAGGTCGGTGGCTACCGTACCATGTGGCGGGCCGGTCAGGCCCCCCAGCAGAAACACCACGATCCCGCCCAATACGAACAACATGGGTGTATCAAAGCGCATGCGCCCCTGCCACATGGTGGCTACCCAGCTAAAGAATTTGATCCCGGTCGGGACGGCGACCAGCAACGTGCTATACATAAAAGGCACCCGCAGGTATTCTTCCATCCCCGAGGTGAACATGTGGTGCCCCCAGACCAGGAAGCCCACCAGGGCAATACCCATCGAAGACATAGCCACCCAGCGGTAGCCGAACAGGGGTTTGCGTACAAACACCGGCAAGAGCTCACTGATGATCCCCAATCCGGGTAAGACGAAGATGTACACCGCCGGGTGCGAATAGAACCAGAATAGATGCTGGAACAAAAGTGGGTTGCCGCCGGCCGCCGGGTCGAAGAAGCCCATCCCAAACAGGCGCTCGAACATGACCATCTGGAAGGAGATACCGATCAATTGGGTGGCCGTCAATGTGATAATCGAAGTGGCCAACACACTCCAGGCAAAAATGGGCATCTTGAACAGAGTCATCCCACGCGTGCGCATCTTCAAGATGGTGGCGATCAGGTTGAGACCGCCCAACACAGAAGACCAGCCGTTGATGATCACCCCCAGGAAGAACATCTGGATGCCTACCGGGCCACGCACGCTCAAAGGCGGGTAGGCCGTCCACCCCGTCTCGAAGCCACCGAAGAACATGGCGCTGACCAGCAGCAAGGCCCCGGGCGGCACCAGCCAGAACGAAAATGCGTTCAGGCGAGGGAAAGCCATATCTTTGGCGCCAATCAGCAGCGGGACGGCGAAGTTCGCCATACCGGTCACCCCCACCAGAATGGCCGCGATCATCACCATGCCGTGCATCCCAACCAGGGTATTGAACTGGATGAAGTTGAGAAATTGCAGGCCCGAAGCGGCCAGCTCGGTGCGGAAGATCAAGGCAAACGACCCGCCCACTGAGATCAAGAACAATGAAGCGAATAAATACTGGATCCCAATCACCTTATGATCCAGGCTGACGCCCAGGTAACGGCGGACGCCTGCTTCTTCCTCGACGTCCTCGGCCTCCGGGACTTCCTCCCCCATGGCCATCTGCCACCAGTCGCGTAGCGCTCCGACGCCGATCAAGAAGAAGATCGCCCCCATCAGGCCGCCGAAGACCAGCGCCGGCTCCATTTTCCACCCCAGGCCCATCAGGTAGCGGATGCCAGTCAAGATCCCGGCCCCGAGCAACGAACCTACAATTTGCCATAGAATACCGCGGACGAGGCCCAACGATAAGATTTTCTTCATACCATACCTCCTGCCGTAAAGCCTGGGCTATTGGATCGATTTAATGTATTCGATAATGTCCGCAATATCTTGCTCGTCGAGGAGTTGTTCGTAGTTTTGCGGCATGACGTTGGGAGGATATCCCTCTGGCACCTGTGCATTGGGGTTGACAATCGCCGTGTGCAGGTATGTCTCGTCCACAACGACCGTGGAACCATCCACCAACGTCTCTTCTTTTCCAAACAGGCCCTGCCAGGTCGGGCCAACGCTGTTACTGCCATCGATCGTGTGGCAGGCCACACACCCGGTCTGCTTGACCACGCTCAACCCGCGCGCTGCCGGGTCACTGACAGTCACCCCACTCTCATCCTGCAACCACTGGTCGAAGGCCGTCGGCTCCATGACGATCACCGGGCTGTTCATGTAGGCGTGCGCCCCGCCGCACAGCTCGGCGCAACGCACCGTAAATTCACCGGTCATGGACGGGGTAAAGCGCAGCTCGCGCACAAAGTTCTCACCCGGCAAGACGTCTTGTTTGACCCGGAACTCCGGCACCCAGAAGGAGTGGATCACATCCACCGAGGACATCCGCAGCAGCACCTGCCGGTTGACCGGTAAATATAAAGAGGAAGAAGTGATGCCAAATTCGGGATACTCGAAAGACCAGAACCACTGCCCGGCAGTGACTTGCACCTCTAAAGCGTCCGGATCTTCCTTCTGGATGTCCGCCAGCGCTACCGAACCAAGATAAGAAACGACCAGCACCGCCGCCAGGGGAAATACCGTCCAGGCAATTTCCAGGCGGTTAGAGCCCGAGAAATTGGCCCCCTCGTCGGGGCCGCCGGCCTTCTTCCGCCATACGACCACGCTGTACATCAGGAAAACGGCAATCAATGAAAACAGAAAAGCGATAAAGAAGAAATGGAGGTTAAACAGCCGGTCGATCACGGCTGCTTGCGTGGCAGCCTCGACCGGCAGAATCCCGATGCCGGTCAGTATTGCGTTGACCACCAGCGTTAAAACAACGACCAGGACTCCTACGATAACAAAATGTTTCATATTGCTGCTCCTCTTGGGCATGGAGTGATCCATTTCAGCAGTCTGCGGCGACAGCCATTGCAAGTCCAGCCAATCTTCCGCCTGAGCAGGGGTAAGCGTGCGGCGGTCGTACACCACCACGGCGCCGCTGGCCTGCAACGATACCATCATGACCTGCATTGGTTTTTCACCGGCGACAAAGTGGCTGAGAAATTCCGCCCGGTTGATGTTGCGATCGTCGTAATCGACGATGACGAGGTCAGGCCCCCATTCAGTGAGGATGCTGAGGGTCTCCGACATCTCACTGGCCAAACGGATCTGGATGTGACCGTCACCCCAACGCCTGGTAATCAGGCGTTCTAGCCCCCGGCCGAATAAAGGATTAGCCGAGGCGATCAATACTTTTTGAGGCGGAGTTCGTTTTTCTGCCTTAAACATGGGTGCAATCGATCCTCTTCCACACTCGGGTGTTTTGCACAATACAGATATACTATACCTTTTATATCACATAAGCACGATCCCCCGCTCCTCACCGGCTGGATGAAAACAAAAACGCTGGAAGGATGATTCTGCCATCACCCTTCCAGCGTCTATCGAGACGTTCCACTGAACCCGGATCTATAGAAAAAGCCTTATCCAAAGATCTATCGAAAATATTTCTTTGTAGTGATTATTGTCGAGCCTGGCTCGATTAATAACACTACACGAAGACTATATGGACAGATACTAAGTCAAAATGGTTCCATTTCCCCGTCGTCTTATTCGTTATCTTTTTGAATAATGCCCAGCTGGACCGCCTTGGCTACAGCCCCCGCCCGGTTGGCCGCATCCAACTTGTCCAAAATGTGGCGGATGTGGGTTTTTACGGTGTTTTCGGAGATAAACAGCTGGTTGCTGATCTGCTGCGTATTCAGCCCCCGGGCCAGGCAGGCCAACACGTCCATCTCTCGCTCGGAGAGGATCGAGCCTGTGTTGGCCTCGCTGGAGCGCGCCAGCGCCTTCAATACCGTCCCCGTGACCTCCTGGGAAAGCGCCCCCTGGCCCTGATAAACGTTGAGCAAACCCTGGCGTAACTCGTCCGGGTCGCTGCTCTTGAGCAGGTAGCCATCCGCCCCGGCCCGTACGGCCCCAATCAGGTCGGCGTCGTTTTTCGATATGGTCAACATTAAAATGCGCACCGGTATCCGGGCCTTACGGATTGCTTTGACCACCTCGATCCCGTTCATTTTGGGCATATTGATATCCATCAGCACCACGTCGGGCAGCAATATCTTGATCAGGCGCTCGGCCTCCTCGCCATCGTTGGCTTCGCCCACGACCTCGAAATCTCCCATATCCGCTAACAATCCAACCAGCCCTCTACGGAAGAGGATATGATCATCGACAACCACCACGCGGACAGGTTGGGGTTTCATAACATCTCTCCTTCAGCTAACGGCAATCGCACGATAACAGACGTACCCTTACCAGGCTGACTCTCGATCTGGAAATCGCCACCAATAAATTCTGCACGTTCACGCATGCCACGCAACCCGAACCTGGACAGGTCAGGGACGTCCTTGGGACTGAACCCGATCCCATCGTCTTTGACCTCCAGGACGACGTCGCGGTTCTTGCCCTCCAGGTGGACCCAGGCTCGCCTGGCCCGGGCGTGCTTGCGGATATTGTTCAGCGCTTCCTGGATGATACGCATCAACTGCGCCTGTATCTCGGGCGCCAGGTTCTCCTCGCGCAGCTCGATGCGCAGCGAGACCGGGATCCCGCTGGTTTCTTGAAAATCATCCGTCAGTTCTCCCAACCAGCGCGCCAGGCCGCTGTGCGGCATCAGCCGCAGGTTGTCGATGGCCATGCGGGTGTCCAGGTAGGCTTCAGCCAGGGACTGGTGATTCTGCACGATGACCTGTCCCAGGCGGTGCAGGTCGCCTTTTTGCAGCAAGTTCTGCATTTGGGCCGTCTGTAATTTAAGGTATGCCAGCGTTTGCGCCAGGCCGTCGTGGATCTCCCGGGCCAGGCGTGCCCGCTCGTTTAAGACGGATTGATATTCCAGCGTCAACGCTTCTTGCTGGCTCTCTAATAGATAGGTAATCTGCCCCCCTTCATTCTTGACCAGTTGTAGGTGTAATTCAGGGGCGCTGCTGGGTTGGCGTGAGGTCAAGAACAACCCTCCATCGAAATGGCCCTTGGGAGAGCGCACCGCAGCAGCTATGACCGTAACCGGCCGGCCTGGGTCCAGATCAGAGGCGGCCTCAAAACAGGATTCACCCCGAGCGATCCGATCCAGGACGAATTCAAGCGTGCCGGGCAGGTAGAACTCTTCTCGCCCAACGTGGACTTTCATCTTGATCGTCGCAGGATGGTCGCCTGCCAGCTGGAACACGCCGGCTTCCATGCCCGTGGTTAACAACAGCCCACGCAAGGTCTCTTCGATCTTCCCCGGCAGCTCGACCAGAAAAGAACGCGAGGTTTGTAATTCACGGCGGGTAGCTACGTGCTGTTTGTGCAGGCGAATGTTTTGGACCACGACAGAAATGATATTCAAAAGACCGGCCACAAAAGCGCGTTGCTCTTCTTCCAAAGTCTGGCCCGCGGGCATGTAAATATTCATCATGCCCATCAAGCGGTCTTCCTGCTTGAGCGGCAGGCAGTAGACGTTGAAACCGGATTCAAAAGGGCCATCCAACAATGGGCAATGATCCGCCCCACCGGCCATGCGCGGCTGGCATACCTTGCAGCGTTGGCGCACTGCTTGCGAGGCCACATGCTCAGGCCAGTTCTTCAAAACCGCAGCGGGCAGTTCGCCCTGCACATACCCGGGCAAGGCCTGGCCCAGGTCATCCAGGGGCACAAAGGAACAGGCCATGGATGAGCACAATTTACACACGATCTCCAGCGCTCGATTCATGAAATCCCGTTCATCATCCGCTTCCTGGATGGATTGGTGCAGCTGTTGAAAACTATCTACCCGGGCACGAAACCTCTCTGCCTGCGACTGGGCGTCGTCTGTAACAGTGCGCTGTCCCCACCGGCCCGCCTGCCGGCGGTTAAACAACGCCAAATACCCACCCCCGGCGAGGAGAAAGTCAGCCGCCAACCCGATAAACATCGCTTCTGGGGTCCATTGCAGCCATACGCCGACCCGGTAAACCAGTAAAAACAGAGCAGCGGTTATTACCGCCCACAAACCCGGCCAAAACAGATCTTTGTGCATAAATTAATTTTACCTAAAGCAGACCTTTATGTAAAACAAGAAGGCGAATAAATCCACCGGATTTATAAGCTTTGGGCCGCCTGAAAGGACAAATTCTTTCCCCGGTAAAGCACAACGACGTAAAGAACCCCCTCTTCGAACAAGGCAGAGGGGATTCTTCATAACTACAGGTGTTGGTGAGAAGCGTTAATTAGATAGTGTCTGGATGTAAGCCACAACCTGCCAGATTTGATCCTCAGACAGGACCCCCTTCCAGGCCGGCATCGATGAATTAAATGGCGCCATGGCGCCGCCTTCGGAAATGCGCCAGTACAGATAAGCATCCGATGCCTCACTACCGGCCTCTTGCAGGTTACCTGGGTGCGGATCCAGGGAAGCGCCGGCAGGCCCGTCACCCAGGCCGGTCTGGCCGTGGCAGGAAGCGCAGTTGGTGGCGTAGGTCTCGCTTCCCGCAGAAATGGCGCTGGCATCCCCCTTGACCGGGTTGGTCATGCTGGCATATTCGGCCGGTGGCTGTTCGTAGCTCTCTGTTCCTTCCGATTCAGCCGCGCTGCCCCCACCACCGCAGGCCGCCAGAATCAAAGCACTGATCAAGAATACAGCCCCCATAATTAACCAAGAACGTTTCATACGTGTCCTCCTATTGAAAGTTCAGCGAAGTAAATTGGGTTCCAATTGGCAACTACTCTACCCATGGTGAACGAGGTCTGAATTTGAAGTGTTTGCGGGTGCATCGCCCCCCGCAAACACCTTGAATTCGAGTCCTTCCCCCACCCTCTTTACGGTTACCATCCTTGATTATATCCATAATCGATGGCCAATAAAAGGTTTTGTATTATCATCTAAATAATCCAATTACTAGATATTTACCGCCATTTTAAGGATATTTGTCACTTCTCCCAAATAGCTAAATACGGTATTTTTAACCCGAAATAACCTATTGCCGTAGAGGTGAACTATGTTTAAAGTTAGTCGTCGCGTCGATTATGGTCTGCAACTATTAATCGCACTGGCATCCGACCCGCAAGGTCAGCCCCAATCCACTGCTTCTCTGGCAAAGAAACTGGAGATGCCCTTACCCTTCACGCACCAGATTGCCCACACGCTGATGCAGAACGGGTTTATCAAGGCATCTCCAGGGCCCAAAGGCGGACTGGCATTAAACCAGAGCGCTACCCAGATCACGGTGTTGCAGGTCGTCGAAGCACTGGAAGGGCCGATCAGTCTCAATCCCTGTACCAGCTGCAGCGATCAGTGCGCCCGTGAAGAAGATTGTGTCTCACGTTTCTTCTGGGACGATCTCCAACAGCGGATTGTGCTCTCCCTGGCAGCAGCCACGATCGCCAACTTGACGGACCCGGAAGAACTCAAGCTGGCCATCCAATCGCTCCCCCTGGCGCAGTAACCCGCGCCTAGGCGCCCTGAACCGCCTGTAACACCTCTGCACTGTGTTCTGAAGGCTTTACATTCTCGAACACTTTTTGAATGATTCCATCGGGTCCGATCACAAAGGTAGTGCGTAGCACTCCTTCATAGGAATGCCCCATCATCTTCTTGGGTCCCCAGGCGCCATACAGGCTGCAAACCTGATGATCCTGATCGGCCAGAAGCGGGAAGGGCAGGTTATACTTTTCCTTGAAACGAGCGTGTGACTTGATCGAGTCGGGGCTGACGCCCAGGATCAATACGCCGGCCTCCTGATAAGCGCTGTAATCGTCGCGGAAGCTGCACGCTTCTGCCGTGCAACCCGAGGTATTATCCTTGGGGTAAAAGTAGAGCACGACCGGTTGGCCCCGATATTGTGAAAGGGTGTGCTGCTGGCCGGTTTCATCCGGAAGCGTGAAATCCGGCGCCAATGTGTTTGCGGATATGACTGTCATTTTTCCTCCTGTCGATGGTAAGGATTCATCCCCCACGTAACCCAGCTGTGTATAGACGCCATCCCTCCCTGGGATGATTCTCCCAGGAATTGATTCCTCATCCTGTCCATAATGCGAAGGCCAGCAAATAGGCTGTGAAACCAAACACGGCCAGAGCGGTCAGGGTCAGGACGCGCCACCTGGGGCTGGCCCCGGCTGATATCTGCGCCATCTGCCAGATTTGAAAGATTCCCAGGGGCAACGTCAGCAACCCGGGCCAGGTCAGAGACCAGGGCAGGCCCAGCACAGCCGCCAATCCCAGCAGCAAATATGCAAACAAGATCAACAGGTTGTGAAGGTTCATCCCCCGCTGCCAGCCAAGGCGCACCATCAACGTGGAGCGCTCATCTTTGATATCCTGCATGTAGCCTGGCAACGACCCGGCCAGGCGCATGGCCAGGTAGAGCGCCATCAAAGGAAAGGTCAACATCGCCAACAGGCGATGGAGCTCGCCCGACTGGAAAGAATAGGCCAGCGCCGGGATAAAGCTGGCCAGCAAAATGGCTTCGATCAACTCCCCATAGCCGGAATACACCAGACGATAAGGCGGGATGGCATAGATCATGGCAGCCACAAAGGCCGCCCCCAGGATCACCATGGTGGGTGGCGTAACGGCCCCTTGCGAGTACAGAATCACCGTCAACACGGCCCCAACCGTCAAGGCCGAAAACGCCACCGGGAGCAAAGTGGTGCGGGTCAGGTTCTCGGGAACCTCCGGCCCGGTGGATGACTCGCGGGCCTTGTGTTGAGACCGGCTGGGGTCCGCGGCCGGCAGGTCGTACAAAGCTTTCAATAAAAAACAACTGACCAGTAAGATCAACACCAGGGATAGGCCGGTGCCAAACACGGACCAGTTGATCGTCTCGCCCAGGTAATTGGCAATGCCAACCCCCAGGGTATATAACAAAATCCCGGCCAGCAATGTGCCCGGCCGCAAGATACGCACGAAGTAAGTTAGCAAGTTCGAGTTTTGATTTTCCATAGATGTTACTTCATACCCACTGATCGCGACTGCCTACGATGACTGCCTGACCAGTAATATACTCGTTTTCGAAGAAAAACTCAACAATCTGTACACGGGAACAGCCCCGGGGAATTCCTCCCCGGCCGGCGTCGCTTTGTGTTACTCCCCACTCAGCGGCCCAACATTTTAATTCTAGCATAAACGCCCGCTCCCCTGAAAGCCGGCACTGTTCAACCGACCGCATGATCCTTTGTGAAGGGCGCCGCCCGGATCTCACGAACCGTCCCTTCTCACTGCTTTGATCCCAGCGGCGCTCTTCAAACCGGGTTCGTATGACCCATTTGAGTGAATTTTCGAATTACTTATTGACTTTGACTCCAGGATATGATACAAAAAAGCATCATTATGATAGCTTTCAATCTCAATGCCAAGCATCCACGAGCTCGACACCGATCATCCATGGGAAGGATCGGCTTTTCTGGCAGGTTACTGCCAGTTTGACGTGAGCAAGTGAGTTAAAAGTCAGGGCCTCCTTCCATGGAGGCCCTCTTTGTACCGGCAAGTCCATCCAAACAGCTAGGAACCTGTTTAAGCCTGTCGGGCCATTCTACGTCATCTCATTTTCGTGCAGCCCCCCCTTAAATCCGCCAAGGAGGTTACGTTTTTACGTATTTAGCGATCCGTTTTTTTGTTGTGTAACCGTACCATCTTTCGAAACCATTTTAAACGCTACGAGGAGAGAAACATGAAGAAGAGTTTGTTCGTTTTGAGCCTGGTGGTTGCCCTCAGCCTTGTGTTGAGCGCCTGTGGCGGCACTCCTGCGGCCACCGAGGAAGCCTCCAAGACCATTCGCGTTGCTACCGACGCGACCTGGCCCCCCTTCGAAACCGTCAACGAGTCCACCAAAGAAATCCAGGGCTTTGACATCGATCTCATGAATGCCATCGCTGAAAAGACCGGTTTGACCATCGAATACGTCAACGTGGGTTGGGATCCGTTGTTGGCCGGTATGGCCCAATGCCAGTACGACGCCGCCATCTCCGCCATGACCATCACCGACGAGCGCAAAGAACAGTTCCTGTTCTCCGAGCCCTACATCAATGCCGGTCAGATCGTCTCCGTGCGCAAAGATGAAACCGAAATCACCGGCCCGGACAGCCTCCCCGGGAAGACGATTGGCGTGCAAATCGGAACCACTGGTGCAATCGAAGCAGAGAAGATCGAAGGCGCCACGGTCAAGACCTACGATACCGTGGATCTGGCCTTCCTGGATCTGATGAACAAACAGATCGATGCCGTCGTCGCCGATTATCCGACCGCAGTCGCTTTCGTTGGTCAGAACGCCGACGCCCTCATGACCGTGGGTGAGGTCTTCACCGATGAGAGCTACGGTATCGCCGTCTGCAAAAACAACCAGGAACTGGTCGATCAAATCAATGAAGGCCTGGCCGCTGTCAAAGCCGACAATTTGATCCCCGAACTGGAAGCAAAATGGCTGTCATCAGGCGAGTAAAATAGGGATATCGAAAATTGCCTGCGAGCGTTGCCTTGTTGCTCGCAGGCAATTTTTATAAGATTGAAACAATGGATACTCAAACAAAATCTTCTCCTTCCGGAAAATTATTGTCCAATTATGCAAGCGGGGGCGTTGCCGGGGCGTTCAGCAGGCTAGATGCCTGGTGGAGCCTGGTAGTCGCCGTCATTATTATCATCGGCTTGCTCATCACCCTCCAACCTGATCCATTCCTACGCGTTTTACTGTTCGTCCGGGATGGCATTGGGGTCACGATCATCACCACCATATCGTCCTTCCTGCTCATGCTAATTGTCGGCCTGTTCGGAGCCCTGGGCCGCCTGTCCCACAACCGGGTTATCAATGGTATAGCCACTGCCTATGTCGAAATCGTCCGTGGTATTCCCCTCCTGGTCCAGCTGCTGGCGTGGTATTATGCTTTTCCATCGATCATCATTAGCTTAGGAAACACGCTCCATATCTCGGCCTTCCAGAATTATCTGGCCAACCCGATGGGCATGGCGATCATCGGCCTCACCTTTTGTTATGCGGCCTACATGAGTGAAATCTACCGGGCAGGCATTCAAAGCATCCCCAAAGGGCAAATGGAAGCTGCCCGGAGCCTGGGTATGTCCCATACGCAGGCCATGCGCTACGTAATCCTCCCCCAGGCCGTACGCGTCGTCCTCCCCCCGGTAGGGAATGAATTCGTCTCGTTGTTGAAAGATACCTCCCTGGTAAGCGTCGTCGCCGTGGCAGACATGACCCGGCGCGGGCGCGAATTTATGGCAGCCAATTACATCCCGATCCAGACCTGGATCATGGTCGCCCTGCTCTACCTGGTCATGACGCTCTTCTCTGCCCGGATCGTCAGCTGGATCGAGCGCAAGACGCGTTTGGAGAAATAAAATGACCATGGAAACAATCATTCAAATCGAGAACATTCATAAGTATTACGATGGCGTACACGCCCTGCGCGGGGTCAGCCTGAACGTGGGGAAAGGCGAGGTCGTCACCATCGTGGGCCCCTCAGGATCGGGAAAGTCCACCTTATTGCGCTGCATCAACCGCCTGGAAGAGTTCGACGAAGGCAGCATCGTTGTAGATGGTATCCCCCTGGATACCGCTGAGAACATCAACGCCGTGCGCACCGAAGTGGGCATGGTTTTCCAGCAGTTCAATCTCTTCCCCCACCTGACCGTCGTCCAGAACATCACCCTGGCACAGACCGTGGTGCGCAAACGGGACAAAGAAGAATCCAAAAAGATAGCTCTGGAACTGCTGGCCAAAGTTGGCATTCCCGAAAAAGCCGATGCCTTCCCCTGGCAACTCTCCGGCGGGCAACAGCAGCGTGTGGCCATCGCCCGGGCCCTGGCCATGAACCCCAAGATTATGCTCTTCGACGAACCAACCAGCGCCCTGGACCCTGAAATGATCCAGGAGGTCCTGGATGTGATGCTCAAACTCGCCCAGGAAGGCATGACCATGGTGGTCGTCTCGCACGAAATCGGCTTCGCCCGCGCCGCCGCCCACCGCGCCATTCTCATGGACGAGGGCATGATCATTGAAGAAGCTGCCCCGGACGTGCTGTTCAATAACCCGACCCAAGAGCGGACCAAGGCTTTCTTGAGCAAGGTCCTCTAAGCAGGATCGACTTTCTAGCAAACAAAATAGCTGGGGACATACAAACACAGGAGAGGGTGTTTCCGCCAAACGCCCTCTCCTGTGTTCTCTGACAGGCCCGGGCCGACAAGGCTGTTTTTTTGACTTTTGATCTCTTTTGTGCTATTCTTCATACTGTTATCGCCGTGAGGCGATCAGTTTTTTACCTGGAAGGTTTGCAATGCAAAGGGAACGCGTCTCCGAGAACGTGTACTGGTTTCAGAGTGAAATTTACGCGCAAGTAACCGCCGGCGTCGTCACCGGCCCGCAGTGGGCCATCATGATCGATACCCTGGCCTTACCAGAAGAGACCCTGGCGATGCGCTCGTTCATCGAAGAAGACCTGGCTGTACCCGTTCGCTACATTATCAATACCCACTATCACGCCGATCACACCTGGGGAAATTGCTTCTTCCCCGGTGCAACGATCATCAGCCATTCCCTGAGCCGGAAATACATGATCGAGAACGGCCAGGCCTCTCTGGAAGCCGCTAAACGGCTGAACCAGGCCTTTCGCCAGATCAAGATCGTTCCCCCGCACCTGACTTTTGATCAGGGTGAGATGTCCTTACGCGTCGGGAAAAAGAACCTGATCCTCTTTTCGACGCCGGGGCACAGCAAGGATGGGATTTCTGTGCTGGTCGAGGAAGACCGTGTTTTGTTTGCCGGAGATGCTTTCTTGCCACTACCCCACATCGTGGATGGTGACATCGAGGAGCAGACCAACACGATCAAACGCATTGGGAAGATGGGCCTGGAGAACATCATCCAGGGTCACGGTGACATTATTTTGCGGGGCGAGATCGACGACGCCGTCAAAGACAACCTGAACTACATTGCCGCCATTCGCAAAGGCGTGCGGGCAGCTTTGCGTAAGAAGAATCCTTTCGATGCCCTGGCCACCATCGACGTCGAAAGCTGCGGCAAGAGCCGCGTCTTCCTCGGCGGCCTGGCCGAAGAAATCCATCGCCGCAATTTGAAGGCCCTATACAAGCAAATGGTCAACGAGCCGTTGGAATCCGCCGTTCAGAGTGTGACTGAATAAAAGCTGTCTACCAAGCAAAAATCCCCGCCCTAGAGCGGGGGTTCTTTTTGATATAAGGTGCGCCCAAATGGGGGAGGTTTAATGACGGGCTTTCTTCAAGAGCATGGCCCGCAACCCGACCATCCTCTCCGTGCCTTCCTGCAAGCGCTTCAGGTTCGGACGCAGGGCCCACAAGACCACGGCCAGCGCCACTACTCCGTACCCGACATACAGCCAGGGAGATAAGCCCAGGTAAGCCCGGTAGGCAAACAGGAAGATCGAAGTAAAAGCGATGCTGATGGTCGTCACGGAGGCGTAACCGATCAATAAGAAGACCAGCACCCCGATGGGCAGGATGATCATCCAGGAGCCGGGCCACAGGGCAATCGCGCCGCCCAGCGCAGTGGCTCCCCCGGCCCCGCCGCGCAGGCGCAGGCGTCCATCGCTCGATTCGGCCAGGAAGATTGAATAATTGTGCCCGATGATGGCCAGGATGGCAGCCACAACCTTGAGCCAGGCTGCGCCGGGCATCAGCCATTCGGCAATCCATCCGGCCGCAACGCCCTTCCCAACATCCATCAGCACGGTCATCAACCCGGCCAGAAATCCGGCTGCTCGCATGGCGTTCGTACCCCCTGTCCTCCCGCTTTCGATTTGACGAATATCTTTTCCGCTTGCAATTTTAACCACGATCAAGCCGTTCGGAATCGACCCCACAAGGTAAGAAAGCACAAGAACCAGGATGACGCTCATAGTCGGATTCATTTACACCTCCAGTGTGTAAAACCCCTTTTCATGCCAGCCGTTACGAAATTGTGTTCCCTACGACTTCTACCGGTAGATATTGTGTCCCGGCCGCCTTGTAACCGTGCAACTGCCAACCCGTAAGAGACGGCGACCAGATCAACATAACCACATGCGGATATGCATTTTCTGCCATATCCGTAAACGACGGGTAATCCGGCCCGGATGGATGAGAGTGATAAATACCGAGTAAATCCTTACGATGATTTTCCATCCATATCAATGCTTTGAGTTGATCTTCTGGCTTCATTCGAAAGCGCACAGGACTGTGCAGTTCATTCTCAACGATAAATAGGGTATCAACGATACCGTGCTTCCCGGCAATTAAACCACAGGCTTCTTCAGGCAGACAGTTTTGCACGTGCCGCAGCATCTGGCGCCAGTGCGCCGGTGACAGGGTCAATCTCAATTCAATTCCTGAACAAAAAAGCCAAACCCCATAAGATGGCCAACATGATGGCCGGTTCGATCCACAGCGTTCTCCATGGCCGGCCTTCCTCGATCGAACCGGCTACACTGGTCAGCGCATACGCCGGTCCCAGGAGGATCAACCCGAACACCAGGGGTGAAAGCGGCATGTAGTGAATTCCGATGGCCAACTGGCCAATGATCAGGGCAATGCCCACTGCCCAATTGATGTACCACTGGCCTCCCAGCCGCAGGTATAAGGCCCGTAAGCACACCAACGCCATGGGGATCACCAGGGCCGGCAACAACAAGTATAACCGCAATCCGGCCGCCCGCACGGTAATCGCCAATACTAAGTATAAAGCAAAAGAGACAGCCGTCAACCCAACCGTCGCCGGCACCTGGCGGTCGTCGGATAGGTCTACCACGATGTATTCGGCGGTAAAAACCAGCACCAACAACAGGCTGCCAAAGGCAAAAACCGCCCACCATTGCGGGCCGGGCATGAGCGTATTGAGGGGCACCCCGATCACCCAGGCGGTAAAAGCCGGTAGCAGCCAATGTTGAAAAGTAATTTGCCCTTGCAGCCGGGGGTGCGAGCGCACCAGCCAGTCGGTGCCGATGGCCGCCAGGGCGGCCGCGATCAACGACAGAATCGAAGACAGGCTAAACTGGAATGAAAAAGCCGCCCCAGGAAGCCGCAGGATGACCTCCCGGCTGCTCGTATCGATGAACGGCGTTACCGCATAGGCCAGTAGAATAGTGGACGTGAGCACGCTGAGCTGGTTCAAATCGGGCAGCTGTTGGTGCTCCTGGATATCTTCCATAAAGTAGATTTTACCCGAGGTTTTCGCTCTCGGAAGACCAGGTTTGTCATAAAAATAGTCGCTCCAGACGGGTTTGCATCTTTGTAAAGGTTCCAACGGCTTAAAAGGGTTGTGGAATGGGTTGAAAAGCCTATTTTTTAAGGAAGCCCTGACCCGAGTAGCACGCCACGCAGCATGTCCTGGCCAAATATGGTAAAATTAACAGGTTATGGAAATCAGAAGCGCGCCTGCCACCACCACACAACCACCCCGGTTAATCCCCTCGATTACGGCCGGGTTTAATCTCGCGGCGAGCAATATCCACATCTTGCTACTGCCAATCGCCCTGGATCTGTTCCTCTGGTTCGGACCTCACGTTAAAGTAAAAGAGTTGTTCTTACCCCTCGTGGCCCAGCTGCAAGAGACCATGCAGAGCATGAACCAGGCCGACCTTTCCGGCCTGATGGTCGATAACCAGCAAATCTGGGAACAGATCCTCGACCGCACCAACCTGATCAGTGCATTGCGCACGCTGCCGGTAGGGGTGCCCAGCCTGCTTTCCAACAGCGGCGTCATCGCCAACCCCATCGGCACAGCCGCATACGTCGAGGTGCATTCATTTATGACGCTGGCCGGGGCCTGGTTCTTGTTGTTCCTGCTCGGCGCACTGTTCGGGGTGCTCTACTTTGCCGGCATCGCCCGGCTCAGCGCCAAACCGGTACAACCGGTTCACCTGGGAAAGATCCTGCTCCAGTACGGGCAGACCATCTTCCTGACGGTGCTGCTGGTGGCCATCCTGATATTGTTGGGCATCCCAACCAGCCTGATGATATCGATTCTGACCCTCATCTCGCCCTTCATTGCCCAGCTGGCCGTCTTTTTAATGAGCATCGTCTTTTTATGGCTGTTGTTCCCTTTGATTTTCTCCCCTCACGGCATCTTTGTCAGTAACCAGAACGCCGTACAGTCCATGCTGACCAGCGCCCGTATGGTGCGGTATCTACTGCCCAGCGCCAGCCTGTTCTTGCTGGTCTTGCTGATGCTCAACCAGGGGTTGGATCTGATCTGGCAGATGGCCCCGGAACAGTCCTGGATGACACTGGTGGGTATTGCCGGCCACGCTTTCGTGAGCACGGCGCTCATTTCTGCCAGTTTTTATTATTATCGCAGCGGTTTGGAGTGGATGCAGACGCGCATGAAACGCCCTGCAACAACACTCAGCCAGGTTTAACGGAACTTCTATTTTTCTGAGTTAGCTTGGTTAGTTTTTGGAGGAATTTGTGGCACAACCTGGAACAATAACGGGATATGATGCAAGTAATATTCAGGTTCTGGAAGGTCTGGAAGCAGTCCGCCGCCGCCCGGGTATGTACGTTGGCGGCACCGATCAAAAAGCACTTCACCACCTGGTTTACGAAGTCGTGGACAACTCCATCGACGAAGCCCTGGCCGGGTATTGCAACCGGATTGGGATAACCATCCATGCCGACCGGAGTGTAACCGTGGACGACAACGGCCGCGGCATCCCGACCGACGAACATCCTGAAAAGAAAAAATCGGCTCTCGAAGTCGTGATGACCATCCTGCACGCTGGCGGCAAATTTGGCGGCGGTGGGTATAAGGTCTCCGGAGGTTTGCATGGTGTAGGTGTGTCGGCCGTGAACGCCCTGTCCGAATGGTGTGAGGTCGAAGTGCGCCGCGAGGGCAAGGTCTTCTTCCAGCGCTACGAACGGGGTATCCCCCTGGAACCGGTCAAAGTGATCGGCTCGATCGATCCCAAGATCACCGGAAACCGCACCACCTTCCGTTTCGATCCGCTCATCTTCAAAGATGAAGTGGACTTCAAGTTCGACACCCTGGTCCAGCGCTTCCGCGAGATGGCCTTTGTGACCCGCAAGGTCGAGATCAAACTGGTCGACGAACGTTCCGGGCGGGAGATGACTTTCTTCTTCGAGGGCGGCATTGAATCCTTCGTGCGCTACCTCAATCGCAACCGCGAGGTGCTGCACAAGGTAGTCTTCGCCGAAAAGGACGTCGAGAGTATCGGCATCGAGGCCGCCATCCAGTTCACCGACGCCTATTCCGAATCGGTGTACTCTTTTGCCAACACCATCAACACCATCGATGGCGGCACCCACCTGACCGGCCTGCGCGCGGCCATCACTCGGGTGATCAACGATTACGCCCGGCGTAACAACCTGCTCAAAGAGGCCGACCAGAACTTTACCGGGGACGACACCCGGGAAGGCCTGACGGCCATCGTATCCATCAAGCACCCTGACCCGCAGTTCGAAAGCCAGACCAAGGTCAAGCTGATGAACCCGGAGGTGCAGACCTACGTCCAGCAGGTGGTTGGTGAATCCTTCAACATCTTCCTGGAAGAAAACCCCCAGGCAGCCAAGGCCATCATCCAGAAATGCCTCACCTCGGCCCGCGCCCGCGACGCAGCTCGCAAAGCGCGCGACCTGGTCATCCGCAAATCGGCCCTGGAAAGCCTCACCCTGCCCGGCAAACTGGCCGACTGCTCCGAGCGCGACTCCAGCAAGACCGAGTTGTACATCGTCGAGGGTGATTCCGCAGGTGGATCGGCCAAACAAGGCCGGGATCGCCATTTCCAGGCCATCCTGCCCTTGCGCGGTAAGATCCTCAATACCGAGCGCGCCCGCCTGGACAAGATCCTCTCCAACAACGAGGTCAAAGCCCTGATCTCGGCCATCGGTACCAGCATCGGGGACACCTTCGACCTGACCAACCTGCGCTATGGACGCATCATCATCATGACCGATGCTGACGTCGACGGCAGTCACATCCGGACCCTGCTGTTGACCTTCTTCTTCCGTTACGTACCCGCGCTGATCGAGAACGGCCATCTGTACATCGCCCAGCCGCCCCTTTACCGCATCGCCATCCGGGACAAGGTGCGCTACGCCTACACCGAGGGCGAAAAAGACCGCGTCCTCAAAGATCTGGGCGCCGCGGCCGAAAAGGCCAGCCTCTCTCGCTACAAAGGTCTGGGCGAAATGAACCCCCAGCAGCTGTGGGAGACGACCATGAACCCCGAGAATCGCACCCTGCTGCTGGTGACCGTCGAAGATGCTGCCGCAGCCGACCGCACTTTCGACATGCTCATGGGCCAGGCCGTCCCGCCCCGCACCCGTTTCATCACCACCCACGCCAAGGACGTGCGTAATCTGGACGT
>JAAZNB010000070.1 GCA_012798515.1 Chloroflexota bacterium | reverse complement strand
GCCCCTGGCGCCGCGCTGCTGGGCACATTGGCCAGCGGCGTCTGGCTGGGCCGCTGTGGCAAGCCTTTGAACGGCATCCTGTTTAACGTTCACAAGCTCGTCGCCCTGGCGGCGGTCATTTGGATCGTCTGGCAATTGTCCCGGGTCTTGCAGGGCGTGACCCTGCATCCCCTGCTGATCGTGGCCCTGGCCGTGGCCGGGTTGTGCGCCGCGGCTTTGTTCGCCAGCGGGGCCCTGATGAGCCTGGGTTTATCGCAATACACCGTCTGGCAGGCCATCCACGTGGCCGCGTCCCTCGCGGCCCTGCTCGTGCTGCCGGCGGCGATTTACCTGTTCGTGGTGAGGTAAACATGATCTACAAAAGTGTAGTCGTGACCAGGCGGGGCGGCCCGGAAGTAATGCAGATCGTCGAAAACGAGCTGCGCGCCCCGGCCCCGGGGGAGGCGCGCATCAAGGTCCTGGCCACCAGCGTAGGGCGCACCGACGTCAGTTATCGTTACGGGCGCTCGCCGTTCTCGCCCCGCACGCCTTTCGTGCCCGGGTACGAAATCGTGGGGCGCATCGAGGCGTTGGGGGAACCCCGGCCGGGCGCCGGCGCGGGAGGCCTCGATTTGAACGTGGGGGACCAGGTGGCTGCTTTGACCGGCCAGGGCGGGTACGCCGAGGTGATTTATCTCGGCCAGGAACACCTCGTCCGCCTGCCGGACTCGCTGGCGCCGGAAGAGGTCGCCCTGGTGGTCCTGAATTACGTGACGGCCTACCAGATGCTGCACCGTGTGGCCCGGGTCAAGGCCGGGGGGCGCGCCCTGGTGATCGGCGCCAGCGGCGGGGTGGGCACGGCGCTGTTGCAGCTCGGCCGGCTGGCCGGCCTCAAGCTGTACGGCACGGCCTCGGCGGGCAAGCACGCCCTGCTGGCCGGATATGGCGCCGTGCCCATCGATTACCACACCCAGGACTTTGTGGCCGCCCTGCGCCAGGCGGAACCTGCCGGGCTGGACTATGTGTTCGACGGCATGGGCGGAGACTATGGCGAGCGGGGATTGGCCGTGCTGCGCCGGGGCGGCAAGCTGGTGGGGTACGCCCCGCCCAGCGGGGTCGCAGCGTTGCTGCTGCAGCTGGCCAGGCTGGCCTGGACCAACCTGCTGCCCAATGGCAAGTCGGCTGCGTTCTACGGTATCTCAGCCCTGTACATGCGCGACCGCGAGCCGTTTATGCAAGATCTGCCGGTGCTCTTGCGCCTGCTGCAAGCGGGCCAGATCAAGCCGGTGGTCGGAGCTCGTTATCCCCTGCTGGAGGCGGCCCGGGCCAACGCCCTGCTGGAAAGCGGGCAGGTGGCGGGCAATATTGCCCTGCTGGCGCCGGAATTGCTGCCTGCATAAGACTGCGCCCCATAGCGGCGCCAACGGATGTGAAGCATGGAACCTGTGTATTCAGAATTCAATTGGAAACGACTTTATCCATTGGGCGGGACGGCGGCATTGCTGCAGCTGGCCATCGTCCTGGTGATCACTGTGGCGGCCGTGGCCCTGGGGCTGCGGCCGGCCAATGTGCAGGAATACTACGCCCTCTACCAGTCGGACCGGCTGGCCCTCCTGCTGCGCGATGATTTCACCAGCCTGTTGCTGGTGGCCCTGTATCTGTTCACCATTCCCGCCCTGTATATTGCCCTGCGACGGATCGACGCGGCGGCGACCGCCCTGGCCAGCCTGTTCGTCCTGGTGGCCGTGGTCACCTGCTTCGCCACAAATTCGGGCTTTTCGATGCTCTACCTCAGCCAGCAGTACGCCGCGGCGCCCAGGCGTGAGCTCCTGGCGGCCGGCGAGGCAGTCCTGGCCGCAGATATGTGGCACAGCTCCGGCGCTTATCTGGCGGGAATCCTCATGCAGGGCGGTGGGATGATCCTCTCCCTGGTCATGCTGCGGAGCCGGGACTTCGCAAAGGCCACGGCTTACAGCGGGCTGCTGGGCAACGGTCTCGATTTGATCCAGCACGTCCTGCACCCCTTTGCGCCGGCCGTCTCAGACGCCATCGCCCCCTTGATGGGCGTGTTTTACCTGGCCTGGTTCCCCTTGCTGGCGTGGAATCTGTTCAGGCTGGGGCGGAGCCGTGCAGATAGAAAGGAAGCGAAACATGGAGCATAAGATCCTGGTCGCCTACGCCACCCGCACCGGCTCGACGCGCGGCGTAGCCGAGAAGATCGGCGCTACCCTGTCCGGCGCGGGCGCCGAGGTAGAGGTGCTGCCCGTGCAGGCGGTAAAAGACGCCGCCCCGTACCGGGCTATCGTGGTGGGCAGCCCCATCCATGGCAACCAGTGGCTGCCCGAGGCCCTGCAATTTGTGCGCTTGCAGCAGGCGGCGCTGGTGAGCAGGCCCTTTGCCGCCTTTTCGGTGTGCATGACCCTGGCCATGCGCGGCGGGGAACAATATCGCCCGGCCGTGGCCGGGTCCCTGACCCCCGTGCGCGCCCTGGCGCGGCCGGTCAGCGAGGGCCTGTTTGCCGGGGCGCTACTGATCCGCCGCATTCCCTCCCTGGGCGACCGCTTGAAATTCCGCTTGAGCGTGCTGGCCGGGGTGTGGACAGAGGGCGACCACCGCGATTGGGAGGCCATCCAGGCCTGGGCGGAGGGCCTACAGCCGCACTTTGCCCTGGGGATGGCCGGCGTAAAGTGAACCGCCGGGTTAAGGTTGTGTAAAAGACGGCCGGGGAGCTGGCCGTTGACCGTATCATAAGATTGAAAGCCGTCCGCGAATGGTTTTGAAAGGAGATGTATATGTCCGCTTCTATT
>JAAZNB010000516.1 GCA_012798515.1 Chloroflexota bacterium | reverse complement strand
GCCAGGAGGTGGCCTTCGGCGGTGGAGATTTCGCAGCCCGGGATGACATCGACGCCGAACTTGGGCCCGAGTTGTTGGGCTTCCAGGGCGCCCTGGACGGCGTCGTGATCGGTAATGGCGATTACATCCAGGTTGGTGTAATTCGCCGTGCGTTCCAGGATGGCAGACACCGTGGCGGTGCCATCCCAACTGTACGAGGAGTGGATGTGGAGGTCAGCTTTTCCCATGATGTTAATAAACTCTCAGAAACACTAAAATATCGATCCGGCGTACCGCCCCGACCGCCAGGGGTGGGGGACAGGCGTGCGTCCTCCCCAGGGGTGCGGTGGTGGTACGATTTCCAGATCGATTATGACGAAAAACCATTAAGTAAACTTCAAGATTTGATTAAGATTGGGTTTGGGTTGTGTGATTGTGCTTTAATACTTAATAACGAATCTTTCGTCTGTGGAGGTCGCACAAATGCAAAATTTAGTGGCGCAAGTCTTGCCGGAACTGCGCAGCCACCGTTTGAACGGCGTCGATCTGGGCGAGAAAGCCATGGCGCCGTTCTATCACGGGTATTCGATTGCCAACCTGCCGGCGTCGGTGTGCCAGTGGCTGGGGGCGCCGCCCCTGGCCGGGGAGACCCTGGGGCCGGCTATCCTGGACCAGCTGGGGCAGCGCTACAACCACGTGGTGTTGATGCTGCTGGACGGCCTGGGGCTGGACATGTTCCAGCTGTACACGGCCGAGGAGGCCGGCGGCCGCCCGGCCGGGGCGTGGCGCAGCCTGTTGCCCGATGCCTTGCTGGCGCCGCTGACCAGCATTGCCCCCAGCACGACTGCCGCGGCGTTGACCACGCTGTGGACCGGCTGCCCGCCGGCCCAACATGGAGTGATGGGCTACGAGGTGTGGCTCAAGGAGTACAGCCTGGTAGCCAACATGATCCACCACAGCGCGGCCATGTTCGGCGGAGATACCGGCGGGCTGCGCCGGGCCGGGTTCCAGGCGGAGGCCTTCCTGCCCACCCCGGTGCTGGGGCCGCACCTGCTGGCCCACGGCGTGGAGCCCTACGCTTACATGCCGGCTTCCATCGCCCGCTCGGGGTTGTCGAGCATGCACCTGAATGAGGTAAACGTGGTGCCTTACGTCTCGATGAGCGACCTGTGGGTCTCGCTGGAGCGCGTGCTGGAGACGCGGGCCGGGGACCGCACGTACAACTACGTATACTGGAGCGAGCTGGACACCCTGAGCCACCGCTACGGCCCCGAGGACGAGCGGGTGGGGCTGGAGTTTGCCTTCTTCAGCATCCAGCTGGAGCGCTTCCTGACACGCCTGAAACGCCAGGGGCGCGGTGACACCCTGGTGCTGCTGACGGCCGATCACGGCGAGCTGTACACGCCCATTTTGCCTACCTACGATCTCAAGAACCACCCCGAGCTGCTCGCCTGCCTGTCGATCCTGCCCAGCGGAGAGGCCAGGCTGGCTTACCTGTACGTGCGGCCCGGGTGCGAGGCCCGTTTGCAGGCCTACGTCGAGCAGACCTGGCCGGGGCAGTTCCGCATCCTGCCCGCAGCCCAGGCATTGGAGGCCGGCCTGTGGGGAGATGGCCAGGTGTACCCGGCCGTGAAGGACCGCATCGGGGATTACGTCTTGCAGGCGCAGGGCAACGCCTACTGGTGGTGGGCGCACAAGGAAAACCCACTGCTGGGGCGGCACGGCGGGTTGACGCCCAAGGAGATGCTGGTGCCGCTGCTGGCCATGGTGGTCTAGTAAGAAAATACCCCGGGCGCCATTTGGCGCCCGGGGTGGTGTGGCTTGTAGACAAAGGGGGTAATTATACGGCCGGGGTCTCTACTACCGGGGCTGGGGCTGCCGGGGCGGCCGGGGTGCGGCGGTCGCGATAGGCCAGCCACAGGGCGCCCAGGCCGAAGAGGGTCACTACCAGGCCGATCAGCCAACCCAGGATGGGGATGGCGCGCAGGATGACGTACAGCACCACGCCCACCACCAACGCCAGCGGCTTGCGGGCCGTGGACTGGGGAGCCAGCTGGCCCATGATCCAATCCCCGACCAGGAAGGCGACCACGATCTTACTGCCGTAGCTGACCAGCAGAGTGAAGACCGTCACGGCCAGGCTCAGGCCGGAGAAACCCACCCCGAAGATGGCCGAGCTCAATCCGCCCAGGCTGATCAGGCTGAAGAGGATGCCCACCAGCAAGATGACGAACACGGCCAGGAAAGCGGCGCCGTAGCCGATCAACAGGGCGGCCAGGCCATAGCCGGCAGCCGGTGCGGGGCGGCTGCGGACCTGGGCCACCGAACGCTGCAGGGCATCGGGGACCAACCACAGTACCAGGGCGCCCAACAGCAGCAGGGTGACCAGGTTGCGCAGGGCATCGAAGATGTGGCGGAGGCTGGCAGCCACCAGGCCACTGCCGCCGGAGGGGGCAGGCGGATTCTGATCGGGCGAAGGCACCGGCGTCTGGTAGACGACCCCGCCGGAAGGCTGGGACTGGATGGCGTTGGACTGTTCCACAGGGCTGGTGTACGTCAGCTGGCCACCGATTTCGGCATTTTCGTGGATGCGCAGGCCGGGTTCGACGGTCTGGGGCATTTCCACGTCCTGCATGTCGGCCCCCATGTTGGGCATGAACAGGGCCGGGTTGAAGACGGG
>JAAZNB010000515.1 GCA_012798515.1 Chloroflexota bacterium | reverse complement strand
GGGCTTGGCCTGGGGATGGTCCAGCAGCGCGCCCAGTGTGGTATCCATTGTGAATGCCATGTGGTTCACCTCGAGTGATATATTTGGATAAACTTACGCCAATATCTATACTGTAGCATAAAAACCGGCCGGCCGGTTAACGCCGCTTCCGCCGGCATACCCCCAGAGATCCATTCGAGAGCGTGAAAGTTGGCTTTCGCTCCCGGCGCGGGCGGGCCGGGGCGCCGGGGCCGCCTGCCTCTGCCATGGAGAACACGGCTGGCCAGGAATGCTGGCTCACCCGGCCCGCCTCCGGCATACCCCGATGATCCGTTCGGGAACATGCAAGTTGGCTTTCGCTCCGGGCGCGGGCGGGCCGGGGCGCCGGGATGGCCTTCCTCCGCCATGGAGGGGCGCGTTTTGCCGGATCGCTCTAGCCAACCTACGCCAGGTCGGCCTCCCCCCAGCGGCAGAACGTAGCGCCGGAATAGAAATCGCCAATATTTTTAGCAGGTCGGGCTTCCAAAGTGCCCCGCTAGGGGTACGCCCGACCGAACACGGCTGGCCAGGAATGCCGGCTCACCCGGCCCGCCTCCGGCATAGCCCATTGATCCGCGCGGGAACGTGCAAGTTGGCTTTCGCTCCCGGCGCGGGCGGGCCGGGGCGCCGGGATGGCCTTCCTCCGCCATGGAGGGGCGCGTTTTGCCGGACCGCTCTAGCCAACCTACGCCGGGTCGGTCTCCCCCCGGCCGCAGAGCCCATTCTTTCGGCGGGCCGGGCTTCCATGTCATGTATCCTTACAGGTGGGGGGAGTGTGCCGGGAAGGCTTTATAGAAGCCCGGCACGGGCTGCTTGCAAGCACGGCGAATGCCATTACAATAGGGATAACCGTAGGGAGGTGTTCGTTATGCAAATCTTTATCGTCATCGCTCTGGTGATTGCCATCCTGGCCGTGGTCTTTGCCTTGCAGAACCTGGCCACCGTCACCGTGACCTTCTTTATCTGGAGCATCGATGCCTCGCTGGCCCTGGTGCTGCTGGTAACCCTGGCCGTAGGGGTATTGATCAGCCTGTTGGCTTCCTTGCCCGGCCTGATACGTGGCAGGTGGACTGTGTCCGGCCAGAAAAAGAAGCTGGCCGCTCTGGAAGCCGAGCGAAATACCTACCAGCAAAAAGCGGAAGCCGCCGAGAAAGACGTCAAACTCCTGGAAGAGCAGATGGCCAGCCTTTCGGCGGCCCTGGAAACGCAGACGCCGGACGAGACTCCCCCGGCGCCCTGACGAGCCGGGTCTCTCTCCGGTGAGCAGGGTGGGGCCGGCTTTTACCGTTCACGGTGAACAACCGCTAAGCCCGTCCCCTTATCACCGTCCCAGGGCCCCGCGCCGGGTGGGCGGCAAGCCTGGGCTCCCACTGCAGCCAGGCTTGCCGCGGGGCACAGGCCGGCCGGACAGGCCGGATGGCCCAAGGCGCGTCCCGCGCCCGGGACGTGCCGGCTACAATTGAGAATAACTCCGTAATGGGAGCAGGAACCGGCCGGTCCGCACGGCCGGTTCCATTTGTTAATATCTCTTAATGTCGTTTAATCTGGCTTGAAATCCGGGTCAAAGCGATGTACTATAGATCTGGCTGCGCAAATGTTATGAGCAAATTCTCAAGCGCGGCCACCTGTTTTTGAAATCCTACCAGGAGAAATGGGGCAGCCAATGAAAGGCGTCGTTGCGGGCGATCCCGGGCAGGTAAAGTTTGTCGAGTTTCCCGAACCGGTGGCCGGTGAGGGAGACCTGATCGTGGAGATGCGGGCCTGTGGGGTATGCACCACGGATATCAAGCTGGTCCAAAAGGGTTCCAGGGACATGCAGTACGCCCTGGGGCACGAGATGGTAGGCCGGGTCCTCCAGGCGCCGGCACAGAGCGCCTGGGAGGTTGGCCAGCGGGTCAGCCTGGCGCCTTACCTGCCCTGTGGTAAATGCTACTACTGCCAGAAGGGCCAGTACACCCTGTGTTCCCAATTATTCACAGTCTACTGCGCGCCGGGGGGGCTGGCCGAGCGCGTCCACGTGCCGGCGGAGATGGCGGCCCGGGGCACCCTGGCGGTCCCCCCCGAGTTGAGCGACGAGCTGGCCACGCTGGCCGAGCCGCTGGGCTGTGTGTTGAAAGGCCTGGCGGACTCGCAGTTGCAGCCCGGCGATGCCCTGCTGGTGATCGGCGACGGCCCCATGGGGCAGCTGGCGGCGGCCGCCGGCAAATGCCTGGGCGCCGGCCCGGTAATGATGGTGGGCATGACGCCGCACCGCCTGGCGGTCGCCGGGCGCTATTACGCCGATCTCACTCTCCACGTCGGAGAGGGTAAAGTGCAGCAGTCGGTGCTGGAAGCCACGGACGGGCGCGGCGCCGACGTGGTCATGGTGGCGGTTTCCAGCGCCGAGGCGCTGGGGATCGGCCTGGACTGCGTGCGCCCGGGCGGGCAGGTGAACATGTTCGCCGGGGTACCGGAAGATACGCTGGTGCAGTTCGACGTGCGCAAGATCCACTACCAGCAGTTCCACCTGACGGGGTCTTTCGGCACCGCACCGGCCTATATGCGCCAGGCGCTGGAGCTGCTGCAGGCGAAACAGGTGGATTTCTCTCCCATTATCTCAGCGCGTTTCCCTTTCTCACGCGCGGCCGACGCTATCGGCCACATGCGCAATTACGACGGCTTGAAAGCCGTGGTGTTATTCCCCTAACCTGGAGGCCAGGGTGAAAGAACTGAGGCTGCGGCGTATCTTTGCAAAAGACGGGCGGGCGGTCATCGTAGCCTGCGACCACGCCGGTTTTATGGGCGTGGTACAGGGGCTGGAACAGCCCGAAACGTTGATCGACGCCCTGGTGGAGAGCGGCGTGGACGCCGTGTTGACCACCCTGGGGATTGCCCGCCGTTTCGGCAGCCGGATGGGCAAATTGGGGCTGATCCTGCGCGTGGACGGCGGGGCGACGATGCGTTCGCCCGTGCAGAGCCCGCTGCAAACCATCTTCTCCATCGAGGATGCCTGCCGCCTGGGGGCCGACGCGGTCATTTGCATGGGCATGATCGGCTATCCCGAGGAACCTTCCTCTTTGCAGAACCTGACTTTGCTGGTGGGTGAGGCCGAAAAGTGGGGCATGCCCGTGGTGGCCGAGATGCTCGTCCGGCCGGCAGAGGGCCCCTGTACGGCCGAGGACCTGGCTTTTGCCATGCGGGTGGGGGTCGAGTTGGGCGCCGATGTGATCAAGGCGTCCTACGCCGGCCCGCCGCAGGCCTACCGGGCGGCGCGGCGCGCCTGTTACCGCCCGGTGGTCGTGCTGGGCGGCGAGAAGGTGAACGACGAAGGCGAGATGTTGCTGGCCATCTCGAACGCCCTGGAAGCCGGCGCCGACGGCGTGGCCATCGGGCGCAACGTGTGGCAGCATGCCAACCCGGCCGGAGTGTGCCGGGCCCTGGTGGCGCTGGTCCACGGCGGGGCGAGCGTCGATCAGGCCTGCCGGGTGATAGGAGCTTTGGGATGAGCCTGCTGGTGGGGCTGGACGTTGGCACCTCGTGTGTGAAGGCCGGGCTCTTCGACGCCGGCGGCCGCAGGTTATCCAGCGCCAGTGCAGCCGTAGACCTGTACATTCCCCGGCCCGGTTGGGCGGAACAAGACCCGGGGGCCTGGTGGCAGGCCGCCTGCCAGGTACTCCGCGAGGTAACCGTCGCAGCGGGCGGGGCGCAGGTAGCCGCCCTGGGCCTGGCCGGGCAGTGCCCTGGCCACGTGCTGGTAGACGGGCAGGGGCAGGCCCTCGGCCGGGCGATCATCTGGCGGGACCAGCGCGCCCAGGCCGAAGCGCAGTGGCTCAAAGAGCACGTCTCACCCGAGCGGGCGCGGCAGTGCCTGGCCGGGGATACGGTGGGCGAGGCGACGGCCCCGCTGGCCCGGCTGGTGTGGCTGAAAAAGCACCGCCCGGGGGATTGGGAAGCGGCGGCCAGCGTACTCCAACCCAAAGACTACGTCGCCTTCCTGCTGACCGGGCGGGCGGCCACAGACCGCTTGAGCGCCTACGGCCTGGCCGGTCCGCAAGGCGAGGATTATCCCACCCAGTTCTTCGAGGAGCTGGGCCTCGACCCGGGAAAACTGCCCGGTATGCTGCTGCCCAGCCAGGTTCTGGGCACAGTGACCCCCCAGGCGGGCCTGGAGACCGGCCTGGCCGCGGGCACGCCGGTCGTGACCGGCACCATCGATGCCTATTGTGACGCCCTGGCCGGGGGCATTGCCGGCGCCGGGACGGCCGTGGACGTGGCCGGGACGTCGGAGATCATTTCCTTGCACATCGACCGCCCGGTGGAGGCGCAGGGCGTCTTCCCGACTTCGCTGGGGGACGGCATCCATTTTCTGTGCGGTCCCACCCAGGCCGGGGGAGAGACGCTGCGCTGGATGGCGCACAACTTTTACCCCGGCAACCGCGACGCGGTGGATTTCCCCTGGATGGAGATGGAAGCCCGGTCGGCGCCGCCGGGGTGTGACGGCATGGTCTTTTTGCCCTATCTCAACGGGGAACGCGCCCCCCTGTGGGATGCGCGGGCGCGGGGCTGCTTTTACGGCCTGACCTTCGGGCACCAGCGGGGACATTTTACCCGGGCGGTCTACGAGGGGGTGGCGTATGCCGTACGCCACGTGCTGGAGCTCAGCGAGGCCGCCGGCGGCGCCCGGGCCGAGCAGGTGGTGGTGTGCGGTGGGGGAGCGCGCAGCCGCTTCTGGAACCAGGTTAAGGCGGACGTCCTCCAGCGGGAGGTCTACCCGGCTGAAATCGTCGAGACGGGCTGCCTGGGGGCGGCCATGCTGGCCGGGGTAGGGGTGGCGCTGTACCCGGACCTGCGCACCGCCAGTGCGGGGATGTTAAAGCTCCAGGAGGCTGTTTCCCCCGACCCGGCCGCTTTCGAGGCCTACGAAACAGGTTACCGGGTGTATCGTCACCTGTATCCGGCGCTCAATCCGCTTTCCAGTCCTGGGGCGGATCATTTTTTTGATAAAGGTAGGTAGGCATGTACAACCGTGACGAAATCCAGTTGATGGTGCAGGTCGCCCGGCTGTATTACGAAAACGACATGAATCAGGAGATGATCGCCAGCCGGATGAACCTGACGCGGCAGAAGGTCTCGCGCCTGTTGATCAGCGCCCGCACCCTGGGGATCGTCCGCATTTCCATCCACGACCCCAATTTGTACGACCCGGAACTGGCCCAGGAACTGAAAGCCGAGTTTGGCCTGCACGACGTCATCCTGGTGAGCAGTGAAGGACTGGAAAACGAGCAGCTGCGCTCGGGCATCGGCCTGGCCGCCGCCGAGTACTTGCAGAAGACCTTGCAGGATGGCCAGGTGGTGGGGCTGGGCTGGGGCCGCACGGTATTTGCCACGGTAGATTCCCTGGGCCAGGCGGTCAAGAAACAGGTCCACGTCGTCCCCATCATCGGCGGGATCGGCAACCAGTCGCCGTTCTTCCAGGTCAATGAGCTGGCCCGCCGCCTGGCCGGCTCCCTGGGCGGGACGTATCGCAGTCTGTACGCCCCGGCTTTCATCGAAGATGGCGCCGTCCTGACCAGCCTGTTGAAAACGGACGAGATTGCCCAGGTAGTTGCCCTGTGGGACAGCCTCGACGTGGTCATCGTTGGCATTGGCCACATTCAGTTTCAGCAGATTTCTGCCCAGTACTTTGCCGATCACATCTCTCCCCCGACGCTGGGACACCTGGAAGCGCGCGGCACGGTGGGCGACATCTGTGCCCAGTTCTTCGACGCCGCAGGCGCGCCGGTCGATGCTGAGACGGGTGTGGTGGGCATTCCACTGGAGCGGTTGCGGACCGTCCCGGAGGTCATTGCCGTGGTGGGTGGAACGGAGAAGCCCCAGGCGGTGCTCGGTGCGCTGCATGGGGGCTACATCAAGACCCTGGTGACCGATACCGCCACGGCGCACGCTATTCTGGCTGAAAAAAGGGGGTTGCACGAGTTTTGAAAGGAGGTGCACACACCGCACAATGGTCATTTCCCCTTGTCCTGGAAGATCCGGCCAATCATAGGCCACATTGCATTCAAGATCACAGAGAAGTCGAGTGTAAAAATGAAAAAAGGGTTTCAATACATTTTGATGCTTGTCTTGCTGGCGGCCGTTATCACGGGCTGCACTACGAGCACTCCGACCGCCGAACCGACCGCTGAACCGACTGCCGGCCCGGCGCTGGTCACGGTCAGTGGAAAGATTGCCAACGGCACCTACGTGTTAGATCAAGCAGCTTTCGACGCCCATTCCAAGGAAGTGGACTGCTTCGACCCGTGGGTGGGGGATAGCGGCAAGGACGTCACCGAAAAGGGCATCCTGCTCAAGGACCTGATCGACCTGGCGCAAGCGGACAGCGATGCGACGACCATCTCTCTGGTTGCGACGGACGGCAAGGCGTTCGATATTCCCATCGCCGATGCGCAGCAGTACGATATCGTGTTGGCCCACTGGGTGGATGGCGAGATGCTGGCGGAAGATGGCGGTGGGCCGGTCAAGCTGGCTTACCCCAAGGATGCCACCAGTTACACTGCGGATAACTGGGCCTGGTGGATCGTTGGCGCTGAAATCAAGTAACCGGCTTCATCACCTCTGAAATTGAGCAGGGGCTTGAATTACCTGAATATTCAAGCCCCTCTTTTATAGAGACCTGTACGAAACCGTCTCACCGGTGGGCCTCGCCAGGGGCGAGCCGGATGGAAACGTAGCGAGAATGGGTAAGCGCAATGAATGCCTTTGACCACATCTATGGCTGCCTGGCCGGGCTGGCTATCGGGGACGCCCTGGGAATGCCCACCGAGTTCCTCACCGCAGACCAGATCGCCGAGTCGCTGGGCTGGGTCGATCACTTCGTCGCCGCGCCGGAGTGGCATCCCCACGCCGTGTTCCGCCCCGGCCGGGTGACAGACGATACCGGCCAGGCCCTTTCGGTGCTGCACGCCTATGCGCCCGACGGCAGCCTGAGCGCCGGTCGTGTGGCGCAGCAGCTCCTGCGCTGGGCGGACGACGCCGGGCCGGACCTGGCGCGCATCATTGGCCCCAGCACGGCCCAGGCGTTAGAAGCGCTGCGCCGCGGCGCCGACCCCCGCCAGAGCGGTAAGCAGGGCAAATCCAACGGCGCGGCGTACCGGGCGATTGGGGT
>JAAZNB010000514.1 GCA_012798515.1 Chloroflexota bacterium | reverse complement strand
TCGATCTGGGCTTTGATCTCGACCGACGAGCCGGCGACCTGCTCGATGGAGGCCTGGTTCTCCTGGCTGATCCCGGCGATGCTCTGCATGGCCCCGGTGACCTGTGTGGCCCCGGCGGCCATGGCGCTCATCGCCGTCGTGTTCGATTCGACCACCGCGGAGACCGAGGCGGAAGCCCGCAGCATCTCGGCCGAGGTCACGTTCATGTCCTGGGCAGCGTGGAGAATCTGGACCACCTGCTGCTGGACGTCTTCGACCGCAGCGAGGATCTCGGCCAGCGTCTTTCCGGCCTGGTTGGCCTGGAACACCCCCCGTTCCACTTCGGCCTCACCATCTTTCATCGAGCTGACCGCCTCGCGGGTGCTGGCCTGGATGCCCTGCACCAGGGCCGTGATCTCCCGCGTGGAGGTTGTCGAACGCTCGGCCAGCTTGCGCACTTCTTCGGCCACCACCGCAAAGCCCTTGCCCTGCTCTCCGGCCCGGGCAGCCTCGATGGCCGCGTTCAGGGCCAGCAGATTGGTCTGCGTGGCAATCTCTTCGATGGTCTCTACAATGGCGCTGATTTGTTCGGAGCGCTGCCCCATCTCGTTGATCTTGTGCGAAGTATCGCGCACTTTTTCGCGAATGATCTGCATCCCCTGCAAGGTATCTTCGACGCTGCGCACCCCGGCCCCGGCCGACTGCCCGGCCTGGGCAGATTTCTCGGCCACGGCCTGCACGTTGCTGCTCAAGGCCTGGATAGCCTTACCGATGTCGGTGTTCAAAGCCGCAGAAGCCATCACGGCCTGGGCCTGTTCCTGGGCGCCCTGGACCGTGCCGGCGATGGTGTGGTTCATTTGCTCCACGGCGGCCCGGGTCTGGGTAATTTCCTGCACCTGCCGGGCGTTCTGCTGGGTGATCACCTGGGCGTTGGTAGAGATGAGCCCCGAAGCCAGCCCGGTCTCCTGGACCGCCATGGTCAGGTGCTCCGAAGCCAGGCGCAGGGCGGCCGCATCCCTGGCCACAGACGAGATGGTCTCCCGCAGCGAGCGGATCATGCGATTGAAAGAAGCCCGGAAGGCGTCCTTTTCGGAGACCAGTTGGATGGAAAAGTTCAATCTTCCCTCCGCCAGCTGGGTCGTGGCCAGTGACATTTCTTGCAGATAAGCCATAAAGTTGCGGATGGCCTCAGCCATCTGCCCGATTTCGTCGCCGGAGCGATAGGTTATCTCCCGGTGGATGTCGCCGGTGCGGATGACGTCTTGCAGGGTGGCCACGATGGCGCGCAGCTGCCGGGTGATGCTGGAAGAGATGACGAAGCTGAACAGGCCGGAAATGACAATGCCGATCCCGCTGACCATGAAGACGCCCTGGTTGTTGCGCAGGATCGCCTCCTTGATCGTGGCCGTATCCGCACTCACGGCGTTCAAAGTCTGGAAAAAGGCCTCGGAGGTGCCCACCACGAAAACCTGGACGATGAGGACGATGATCTCTCCGCCCGCCAACATGGTGACCAGAAACTTGGTATCCAGGGTGAGGCTCTTCCATTCCCGCACAAAGATGAACACCGTAAACAGGGTAATCACCAGGATGAAGCCCCAGAGGGTGAGCCTGGACTGCTCGTTCAGCATGGGGCGGGAAGCTGGGCCGAAAAAGTCGACGAGGATTGCCAGGGCGCCCAACAGGTTGCCGGTTAAAATTCCCCAGCGCATTCTATTGGGCGGCAGCAGCAAGACGGAGGACACGGCAATAAACATCAAGATCTGGGTGGAAATGATGTAGCCGATCCCGGACTGTTGCAGGTTTTGCACCACGGCGCCCTGGATAAAATGGATAGCCACGAGGATGAGATAGGGCGGGAAAGTGACGTCTTTGCGCAGCATGAAGAAGGCGGCCACGTTCAGCGCCAGCGACACCCCCATGACCCCCAGGGTGAACGGGGTCGTGGTGGGTTGGTCGATCTGGCTCAACATGGCCAGCAGCCCCCCACAGTTGAGGAAAAAGAAAAAACCGGTCAGCAGCAGGGCGTTACGTTTTTTGCCGGCTGTAAAGAAGTGGTGACTCTCGATGCGCAGAGCAGGATTGTGGGACTGTACAGTTGTATCCATGAACCATCCAATAAAGAAAGAGCTACCGGTATGCCATTTTGCGCCAATAATGTGGATATTATCAAAATCAGATTACCCCGCGCGGCGGCGAGAAGCCATAAAGATCCGGTAAGAATCGGATAAAGGCGCTGGGGGCAGCCCCTTTCCCGGCAGCGGCCTGGGGCGAGGCGGGCGAAGGATTTCCTGCCCTGCAGCGACTAATCTACCACACGGGAAAACACAGTAGAATCCGAGTACACCGCATGTCTCCTTCCACCCCCACCCCGCCCCCTACACCTGCACAGGACCTGGCCCTGGCGCGCCGCATCGCCGCCGGGGACGAAGCAGCCCTGGAGGCCTTCTTCGAACGAGTGGGCGAACCGCTGTATGCCTACATTTACCACCAGATGGGCGGGCCGGCGGAAGAAGTGGAGGAGGTCTGGCAGGAGAGCCTGTCCAGCGCGCTGCACGGTATGGCCGCCTTCAACGGCCACAGCCGGCTGTTCACCTGGCTGTGCGCCATTGCCACGCACAAGGCAGCCGACGCGCTGCGCCGGAGGGGCGCCGAATGCGCCCACACGGCGCCCGGCGCCCTGGACGACCTGGCGGAACGGCTGGCCGACCATCGCCCGCTGCCCGAAGAGGTGCTCCTCGACCGGGAAGTGCGCCAACGTGTGGCCGCAGCCATGAGTGCGCTGCCCGGTGAGTACCGCCTGGCGCTCACCGCCCGCTACGTCGAGGGACGCTCGGTGGCCGAGGTCGCCCGCGGCCTGGGGCGCTCGTACAAAGCCGCCGAGTCGCTGCTGGAACGGGCTCGCCGGGCCTTCCAGGCTGCATTCCTGGATAGAAATGGAGAAAAGTAAGCATGCCTCATCCGGAACCCATCCCTGAAGAAGACCTGACCCGCCTGTTGCAAGCCGGCTATGGGCCGGCTGCCCGCCCCAGCCCGGCGGCGCAGCGGCGAGCCCTGTTGCGCCTGCGCGCCGGGCTCCCCCGCCGGCCGGGCGGGTATCCCTTTCCCGAGCCGCTGGCGCTGCTGCTGTCGGTCGCCTGGCTGGGGCTGGCGGCCTGTGTGCTGCTGTACGCGTTGGGCGCCGGGTCCGGGCCGGCTGCGCCGGCCGCGTGGCTGGCCGGGGCGGCGGTCGTGTCGAATCTGCTGTGTATCCCATTCGGCTGCATCTACATTGTTCGAAGGAGACACCATGCAAGCAAAATGGATTAACCGCATCCCCTGGATCGCCCTGGTGGGCGCCGGGGTGGCCGTCGCCGCCCTGGCTGCCCTGTTCTCCCTGCGGCAAGACCTGCTGGTCGATTCGGGCCAGACCCGCCCGGTAGCAGAGGAGGCCCTCCGACAGCTGAGCGCACTGCGCCCGCAGGCGGTCACCGAACCCGGCTTCCTGGAGCGGGTGGGACAGGCGGTGGGGAAGGATGCCCTGGCCACGCTGTGGGTGTTCGACCCGGCCGGGAAACTGGTCTTCAGCCAGGGCAGCACGGCCCGGGCCGCCGTGACGGGCGCCGGGGCCACACCCGAAATGCAGCGCGCCCTGGACGCCCTCCCGGCGGGCCTGCTGGATGAGCAGCAGCGCCTGGCCCTGGGCCTGGCCTCGGCCATCCAGGCCGAGGGCGAGCACAACGACATCTACCGCCACCTGCTGCGCCCGGTGTACGCCGAAGACGGTTCGCTGGCAGGGTACCTGGGGGCGGCCTACGAAATCTCGCCCGACGCCGGCCTGCCGGGGGCGCCGTACCTGCTGTCCCTGCTGGCCTTCGTGTTGGGGCTGGGGGTGTACTGGCTGGCGCTGCCATGGTGGACCTGGTTGGACGCCCGCCGCAGCGGCGAGCGCGCCTGGGCCTGGGCGGCTTTCGTCCTGATCGGCAACCTGGTGCCCCTGCTGGCGTACCTGCTGGTGCGCCACACACCCCGCCCGGGGGAGGCCGGCGCCTGAGCGCCTCGAAAACTTAACTCTGAACCGCCCGGGGCCCTGGCTCCCGGGCGGTTTTTGTTGTCCTGCGGATCGTTTTCGAAGACGGGCCGCCATTCCGGCCGGCTGAAAGAAGGGGCTCTGCGGCCGGGGGGAGACCGACCCGGCGTAGGTTGGCTAGAGCGAGCCGGCAAAGTGCGCTCCTCCGTGGCGGAGGCAGGC
>JAAZNB010000069.1 GCA_012798515.1 Chloroflexota bacterium | reverse complement strand
GAGGAACTGGCCCAGGAAGGCATCGACGTCGAGGTCATCGACCTGCGCACCCTCAACCCCCTGGACATCGATACCATCGTGACCTCAGTCAAGAAGACCCACCGCCTGGTGGGCGTCACCGAGGCATACGAGAACACCAGCTTCATCAACGAGGTCATGATGCAGGTTAACGAGCAGGCCTTTGACTGGCTGGATTGCGAAATGATCCGTGTGGCCGCCGCCAACGTGCCCGTACCACGCGCTGAATCGCTGGAAGACGTGGCCATCCCCAACGTGGGCCGCATCGTGGCGGCCTGCAGAAAGGCGGTGAGCTGATGGCGCTGGATGTCTTTATCCCCAAGCTGGGGCAGACAGTCGAAGAAGTGACCCTGCTCGAATGGCAGGCCCAAGACGGCCAGACGGTGAGCGCCGGACAGGAAATCGTGCAGGTCGAGACCGATAAGACTACCTTCGGGGTGGAAGCGACCGGGGACGGCGTGCTGCACCTCGGGCCGTATAAAGCGGGCGATGTAGTGCCCGTCTTGACCGTGGTGGCCGTGATCGGCAAGGCCGGCGACACTTTCACTGCCCTGCCGGTCGTCCCGGCCGGTGACGCGGCTCCTCAGGCAGAGCCGGCGCCGCAAGTACCGGCTACTGCGCAGCCGCAAGTACCGGCTACTGCGCAGCCGCAAGTACCGGCCACTGCGCAGCCGCAAGTACCGGCAGTGGACGGGGATGCAGAGCGGGTCTTTATCTCGCCCATCGCCCGGCGGATGGCCCGGGAACACGGCCTGGACGTGCATAAACTCGTCCCCACCGGGCGCGGCGGGCAGCGCGTGGTGGCGGCCGACGTGGAAAAGTACCTGTCTCACAGCGTGCCCGTGGCGGCCCCCAGGGTTGCCGCGCCGGCGCCGCTGCCCCCGGCGCCAACCTACCCGGCCCAGGCAGTGCGCCAGAGCGTGCCGATGTCCGGCATCCGTAAAGTAATCGCCGAGCATATGGCCCAGAGCGCCCACACCACCGCCCCGGTGACCCTGTTCATGGAGCTGGACGCCACCAACCTGGTGCGCCTGCGCAGCACCTTGAAGGCGCGGTTTCAGGAAGAGTGGGGCTTTGCCCCGGGATATAACGAGATCCTGGCCAAGGCCGTGGCCGTGGCCCTGGCCCAGTTCCCCTACATGAACGCCCGGCTCAACGGCGATCAGATCGAGTATTTGCAGTCGGTCAACGTGGGCATTGCCGTGGATACCGGCCGCGGGCTGCTCGTTCCGGTGCTCAGGTCGGCTGACCAGAAGAGCATCGCCGAGCTGGGTAAGGAACTGCGTGACCTGGCCGGGCGTACACGCCAGGGCCAGGCGCTGCCCGACGAGCTGGACGGGGGCACCTTTACCATTACCAACCTGGGCATGTACGAGGTGGATGGCTTTACCCCGGTGATCAACTATCCCCAGACAGCCATCCTGGGCGTGGGACAGATCTCCAAGCAGGTCGTTCCGGTGGACGGCCAGGTACAGATCCGTGACTGCATGGTGCTCAGCCTGGTGTTCGACCATCGTCTGGTGGATGGCGCCCCCGCGGCGCGCTTCTTGCAGTACCTTAAGCACCTCTTGCAGGAACCCGACATCCTTCTGGCCCTGTTGAGATAACCCGGCGCGTTGAAAACGCCCCACACGAGCATACCCAAAGGGAGGGTCATCATGACCCCCCCTTTGCCTTTAAAGGCGTACACTCAGGAATGGGTATTTTTTTAGCGTCTGGCGCCAACCTTTTGGCTTCTCCAGGGATAGTATCTATAGAGGATCCTCGTACGTCGAAAGGAAATTTGTGGACGAACAACAAGCCATTGCTTATCTGAAACGAGGCGACCCTGGCGGCCTGGAGGTCCTGGTAGAGCTGTACCAGCTGCAAGCGCTGCGCGCAGCCTGCCTGATTACCGGCGACCGCCCCCTGGCGGAGGACATCGTGCAAAATGCCTTCTTGCGGGCGGCCCAGCGCATCGAGCAGTTCGATGACCAGCGCCCTTTTGGGCCCTGGTTCCTGCGCAGCGTGATCAACGACGCCCTCAAGGCTGTGGAACGCCAGAAACGGCTGCTGTCCCTGGAAGGGGAGGGCGAGGACGAGGCCCTGGAACTGGTCGACGGGACGCCGCTGCCCGAGGAATTGGTCGAGCGCGCCGAAACCCGTCAGGCCCTGTGGCAGGCGTTGGAACAACTCCCGCCCCGGCAACGAGCGGCTATCGTGCTGCGCTATTACCTGGGGATGAGTGAGGCCGACATGGCCGGAGAACTGGATGGGCCGGCCGGCACGGTCAAGTGGTGGTTGCACAGCGCCCGGCAGCGCCTGCGCCGCCTGCTGGGTCCCCACCTGGCGGTGGAATCCTTGCCTCAATCCCCACGCGGGGAACATTCCGAGCGTGACTGCCAACCAGGAGGACGGTGATGGACGAACAACAATTTGAACGGGTTCTTGCAAACCTGGCCGAAGAACAAGTGCCGGCCGGTACGGACCTGTGGCCGGCCATTCGGGTACGCTTCGAGACGAGTCAGTGGCGCCTAGCTCAAAGTGAGGATTCTATGCAAACAACGACTGCTCGTACCCGGCGCCTGCGCCTGGTTTCCGTGTTCCTTTCTGCGCTGTTGCTGGTGGGGATTCTGGTGGCCGTCACGCCCCAGGGCCGTGCCTTTGCGCAGAGCGTCTTACAGTTTTTCACCCGGGCCCCGGCGGATAGCCTGCCGGTACAGGACTGGCAGCGTACGCCTGCGGTGAACGACTCCACGGCGGCGGACCCCGCCGATATCAACGCTGCCGAACTGCCGGTGGACGTGGTGGAAGGCCAGGCAGGTTTCGATGTGCTCGAGCCGGCCTGGCTGCCGCCCAGCCTGACCTTTGCCGGGGCTACCCTGGAAGCCGAACATTCCATCGTGCGTATTTTCTACCGCTACGAGGACACCAACGGTCTGGTGCTGCGTGAGGAGCCTTACCAGCTTAGCGAGGACTGCGAGCTGTGCGGCCTGGTGGGCGACAGCGCAGTGGTGGAAGAGGTTTCCCTGGGCCAGGCGACCGCCGAGTACGTCGAGGGCGTGTGGAACCTGACCGACGATGGCCCGGTGTGGGTCTCGGACCCCTACCTGAAGACCATGCGCTGGCAGGCGGATGGCATGGCCTTCGAATTGGTTTACATGGGCCCGCCCGACAGCCTGAGCAAGGATGACCTGGCGGCCATTGCCCAGAGCATGCAATAGAGGCTTCGAGGGGCCGGCAACGCCGCCACGTCGAGCCAATTCGGCCTGATCATCAGCCTGTCGTCATATCGAGCCCCGGTGCGGATAGTTTTCCCGCACCGGGGCTCTCTAATGCAGCCCACACATGTCATTGCTGCGTTCGCAATGACATATTGATCTGGGGGGCCTCGCCGCATGGCGGGGTACCCCAAGGCGCTCGTGGAGAGATGGTGCGGCCTACTCGCCGGGGTGGAGATTGCTTCCCCCGGCCAGAGCACCGGGGGCTTCGCTTCACTCGCAATGACATATTGATCTGGGTGGCTCCATGGCCTGGCGGGGTACCCCCAGGTGTTCGTGGAGTAGGTGGTGCGGCCTGACCGCCGGGGGTTTCGCTGCGCTTGCAGGAACAGCAGGCTGGCAGAAGAAAAGCTTCCCTTTCCTCCTCCCGGATGGCTATGGCGCCTCTGGCGACTTCCGTTATAATCAAATCGGGCGCGGATCAAATGCTAGCCGCGGCCGTGATTGTAGGATGGGCCCTTCACGACACGTGAACGGAAATAACCTTGCAGGAGGGAAGGATGAATTACCGGCGTTTTGGACGTACAGGATGGATGGTAAGCGACATCGGCTATGGCATGTGGGGAATGGCCGGGTGGACCGGCTCGGAAGACCAGGAATCGCTGCAATCTTTACAGCGCTCGATCGATCTGGACTGTAATTTCTTCGATACGGCCTGGGCCTACGGCGACGGGCACAGCGAAACCCTGCTGCGCCAGACCCTGCGCCAGAACCAGGGCAAGCGCCTGTATGCCGCTACCAAGATTCCACCCAAGAACCGCGTCTGGCCGGCCAAGCCAGAGTTCAGCCTGGAGGATTGTTACCCGCCGGAGTACATCGAGGAGTACGTGCACCGCAGCCTGGAGAACATCGGCGTGGAATCCATCGACCTGATCCAGTTCCACACCTGGAACGACAGCTGGCTGCAAGACGAACGGTGGGCGAAGAAGATCGCCGACCTGCGTTCGCAGGGGCTATTGCAGGCGGTAGGGATCAGCCTCAACCGCTGGGAGCCGTGGAACGGCGTGCAGACCGTGCGCAGCGGCCTGGTGGACGCGGTGCAGGTGGTGTACAACATTTTCGATCAGAATCCGGAGGACGAGCTGTTCCCGGCCTGCCGGGAGATGGACGTGGCCATCATCGCCCGGGTACCCTTCGACGAGGGCTCTCTGACCGGCACCCTCACGGCGGACAGCCACTGGCCCAAGGACGATTTCCGTACGGCGTACTTCTTCCCGGAGAATTTGCGCAGTTCCCTGGAACGGGTAGAGCGCTTGAAGGCCGATTTGCCCCAGGGCATGAGCCTGCCGGACGCCGCCTTGCGCTTCATCCTCTCCAGCCCGGACGTGAGCACGGTCATCCCCGGTATGCGCAAGCTGAACCACGTGGACAGCAATATCGCCGCCAGTGACGCCGGTCCGCTGCCGGCCGAGCTGCTCGAAAAGCTGCGCGCCCACCGCTGGGTGCGCATGCCCAACCAGGTTGCATAGGTAATCGTATATTAAATAGGCGCGGTCTTCTACGACCGCGCCTATTTAATAGATGCGCCGCGCTGCCGGTTCACAAATCGCGCCGGGCGAACAGGCGCAGGGCCAGGGCCAGAATGCCCAGGGCATACACGACAGCGTAGACCACCATCCACAGGCTGGGCACCGAGGTGGACACGAACGGGCCGCCGGCCAGCATAGCCACCAGTGGGGAAGTCATCTGGTGAGCGGCCAGGCGCCACAGCGCCTCGGTGGGCATGATCAGGCTGGAAAGAATGCCCACCTGGATGGCGGCCTGGTTTTCCAGGTAGGCGCCGATCTGCTCTACCCAGCTACCCACAAAAGCCAGCCCATACAGGCCGAATACCATGCCGCCGGTCGCCAGGGTGGAAAGGCTGGTGCTGGCCGCCAGGGTCACGGTCATGATAATCAAACCCTCGAAGTAGATCAGGGCCAACCCGCTGAACAGGTTGTCCGGCCCGTACCCGGTTTGCAGCCACACGTCGATGGTCAGCCCACCGGCCATCAGCAGCACGTACAGGGCCAGCAGCAGGGCAAACCCCAACCACTTGCCCAACACGATCTCGGACCGGCGGATAGGTTTGCTGGCCAGGGATTGGATCGTGCCGGAACTGATCTCGCCGGCCAGGGTGTCGGCCGAGACCAGGGCGCTCATGGCCACAGTCAGGAAATTGACCACGTACATCCCGGCAATGAGCATGAAATTGTAGAACTGGCGCGCCCCCATGGACGTGCTGGATATATGGCTGGTCAGATCGAGCTTGATGTAATACAGGCCGATGCCGTGCAGGGCGATGAAAGCCGCTCCCAGCACCAGGGCGGTCAGCCCGATACGCCGCCGCATGGCTTCCTGGAAGGTCAGGCGCATCATACTCCATACGGCCATCACAGCCCTCCGTCGGTGCCGATGATTTGCAAGAACTGCTCCTCCAGGGAAGAACGCTGGGGGGTCAGGGCGTAGACGTCGACCCCTTTGGATACCAGGAAGCGGTTGAGGCGCGGCAGCTGTTCTTCGTCCTTCACGGCCAGGGTGAGGGTGTCGCCCTCGCGCTGCACCAGGCGCCCGAAACGTTCCATGCCGTCCAGGGTGGGCGGTAGGCCGCTGGTACGGACCACCACGCGCAGTTCGCCGGCCTGCAAGCCCTGCAGGCTGCGCGTCTCCAGCACGTGGCCATGTTTGACGAAGGCAACCCGGTCGCAGGTGATTTCCACCTCACTGAGCAGGTGCGAGTTGAGGAACACACTCTTGCCTTCCTGGCGCAGCTCGTGGATCAGGTCGCGCACCAGGCGCCGGCCGACCGGGTCCAACCCGGAGGTGGGTTCGTCCAGGATGACCAGCAGGGGGTCATTGACCAGAGCCTGGGCCAGCCCCACGCGCTGTAACATACCCTTGGAAAAAGTACGCAACGGGTGTCCGGCAAATTCGGCCAGGCCGACGCGCTCCAGGAGCAGCGGAATACGCTCGCGGATCACCTCCCTGGAGAGGCGGCACAGTTCACCGTGTAGCTGTAAGAATTCCACCGCGGTCAGCCAGTCGTGAAAACGGAAGTGCTCGGGCAGGAATCCCACCCTGGTCCGGCTGGAGGTGTCCGTTGGCGGGAGGCCAAACAGGTGGGCTTCTCCCCCGGTGGGTGTGACCAGGTTGAGCAACATCTTGATGGTGGTGGTCTTGCCGGCTCCGTTGGGGCCCAGGAAGCCAAAGACCTCGCCCTGCTCGACGCGTAAATCCAGACGGTCCACGGCGGTTTTCACTCCGTAGACCTTGGTGAGCGCGTGGGTTTCGATGGCCGGTGCAGCGTTCATTAAGTTATTGTACTCAAAAAAACGCCGGGGCGGGCAGGGGAACCGCCCGCTCCGGCGATAGTGGGGTCGTTGTGCGGGTTATTGTAACTGGTTGGCTAACTCGATCCCGGGGCCGGCATCGCCTGAGCCCATCACGGCTGTCACCAGGCCGTCTTTGATCCACACCAGGATGTACTCGGGAACGTGTTCCCCGTTGTTGACCGGGCGGATCAGATTCGCCTCGACGCCATCCACGCTGACCTTTTCGTAGCTCACTTCGTTGCGTGGCACCGGGATGACCAGAGTCGTGGCCCAATCTACGCTCTGCGCCATGTTGGCGGCCTCATCCTGGCTCATGCCCAGGATTTCGAAGCTGATTTCAGCCAGCTGCACCGGGTCGATGTCCGGTTCGGTCTGGATGACTGGGCTGGGCACCTGCATCAGGGCCAGGCAGTCTGGGCTGGACCAGCGATCGTCATCGTCTAAGCTGTCCGTCTGGACGGGCTCGGCACAATTGTACGTCTGGACCACGGCGCTGGGCACGTCCACGCTGACGCGTACCCCATCCAGCTCCTCGGGCAGCAGGATGTCGCCGTTGTGGATCTCGTCGATCAGGCTCTGTGCGCGCTGGCGGTCGATGGTGAAGGTAGATGCCGAGCCGCTTTCCACGCTGATCTGCGGCGTCACCGGTGCGTTGGCCCAGGAGCGGGGCGTAAACCCGGCCAGCTGGGCGGCTTCGTCCAGGCTGCCCACGGTCACGGGGTCGCTCTTCTCGCGCGTGACCGTCACCGAATCGGAGAAGAGCTGGCCGGCGGCTTCGCCCAGGGAGGGATCTTTGCCCAGGCGTTCCAGGGAGCTCATGTCTACCGGCAGGACGGTGACCTGTTCTACGCGGAACAGGCTGAGGAAGTTACCGGCCAACACGCGCACGGGTTGGAAGCTCAAGGCAACGGCCAGGACCAGGACCAGGGTGAGCAGCGCCCACGCCGGCCGGAAAGATGGTTTGAGTTTCATAGTTGGAATCTCCTTTTGTTGGAACGAACGATACGCGGAGGCTGCCGTCCGGGTCGTTTCGGCGGGACCGGGATCCAGGTGAGCCAGGAGGGAGGAGACGCGCCCGGCGCGCCGGCTGGCCTGGGTCAGGCGCTCCCGGCAGGCGGTGCAGGTCTCGAGGTGGTTCTCGACCTGGATACGCTGTGTGTCGTCGAGGGCTCCGTCTCGGTAAGAAAGGATCCGTTCATGAGTCAGGTGCATGTTCGCCTCCGCTTGCCTCGTATAGGCGTAAGAAATTGCTCTCGGCCCGCCCCAGCAGGGGGCCGACGGAACCGGTGGAGATGTTCAGGGCGGCGGCCACTTCCTGGTAGGACAGCCCGGCATGGCGCAAGACCAGGATCTGGCACTGGCGGGCCGGCATGTCCCGCAGGATGGCGCGGATGCGCCGGCGCAATTCGGCCTGTTCGTAGGCTTCCTCGGGTGTGTGGGGGCCCTCACCTGCCCCGGGGTCGTCCTGCCCCTGCTGTTCGTAGTGACTGCGCCGCCGCCGGGCGCGCAGCTCGTTATATCCCAGCCGTACGGCCACGCGGTACAGCCAGCCGGGCAGGTTTTCATAATCGGGGGGCGGTTGCTGCCACAGGCGCCAGAAGGCCTCCAGGGCCAGGTCTTCGGCCAGGGTGGTCTCTCCGGTGAGCTGGAACAACACGCCCACCAGGCGATCCCAGTTCTGGTCGAACAATGCCTGAAAGGCGGCTTCGTCGACCCGGCCTGCGGCAGAGGAGCGGCCTGATTTGGCCTGGGTGAAGAATCGCATAAGCGGTCCCTGAGTAGAAAGTGTCCTTGGTTCCATTCTATAAGAGAAACACCGCCGGTGCATGAAAAAATACACTTTGGTCTTCCACATGGCCGCCTTGCCCGCACCGCCTCGGGCCGCAAATCCCAGCGCCGGGATAGAATTCGCCATTTTTTCAGCAGGTCGGGCTT
>JAAZNB010000513.1 GCA_012798515.1 Chloroflexota bacterium | reverse complement strand
GGGCGGGAGGGGTGATTTTGTGATTTGATACGCTTATTTTGGGACAAACATCTTGTGAATCCCACATTATGTACTATAATTTTAGTGTCCCGTGATAATGGTGTTCAAATCTCCCCTCTCCGGGTCTCATACAGGCCGGGAATGGAGCAAACCTTAATGGAAGAACAGCTGATTGGAACAGGCGGCGCGCAGGGCCCGGCTTCGGCAGAAGCGCGGGTTGGGCGTAAGCTGCGCAAACTACGCATCCAAAGGGGGCTATCCCTGCGGGCGCTGGCAGACCGCAGCGGGCTGAACGTGAACACGCTCAGCCTGATCGAGAACGGCAAATCTTCACCCTCGGTCAGCACGCTGCAGCAGCTGGCCCTGGCGCTGGAAGTGCCCATCGCGTCCTTTTTCGAATCCGAACCGGTCGAAAAGATGATCGTCTTCACCCCGGCCACTGCGCGCCCGCAGGCTACTGTGGGCAGTACGCAGCTGTACAACCTGGGCAAAGACCTGGCCGGCCACGTCGTCCAACCGTTCGAGGTGATCCTGGAACCCGGCATGGGCAGCGGCGACCACGTGATCGTACATACCGGGCACGAGTTCGTCTACTGCCTGGACGGCTCGATCCTGTACCGCGTCGACGCGGATGAGTACGTCCTTTCGCCGGGCGACAGCCTGGTGTTCGAGGCGCACCTGCCCCACTGTTGGGAGAACCCCGGCGAAACCACGGCCCGAATTTTACTTGTCCTGTGCCCCGCCGACCGGCGTGAAGAGCCGGGCGGGCGGCATTTCTCACCCGAATTGATGAAGAAGGAGCTTACCATGAAGATTGCAGTCATCACCGATGACGGAAAAACCATCAGCCGGCATTTTGGCCGCGCCCCCTATTACCAGGTACTGACCATCGAAGAAGGTAAGGTCGTCCAGCGCGAACTGCGCGATAAACTGGGACACAACCAGTTTGGCGCCGAAGATCACGGCGAGGAACATCACACAGCCGGGCATGGTATGGATGCCGGTTCACACAGCAAGCACACCCGCATGGCGGAAGCCATCGCCGACTGCAAGGCGGTGATCTGTGGCGGGATGGGCATGGGCGCCTACGAAAGCATGCGCCGGCTGAACATCCAGCCGGTGGTGACCGACTTGAGCGACATCGATGCGGCCGCCCAGGCCTTCATCGATGGCAAGTTGATCGACCACACCGAATTGCTGCACTGATCCGAAGCATCTATGAAAAGTTTGAAACCATCCCTCCTCTACTGGCTTCTGGGAGTTCTGCTGCTCTTCAGTCTGGCTCTCCCGGTTACCCCCGCCCGGGCCCAGACCCCGGCTCCGGAACACCCGGTGTATCTTTACCTGTTCTGGGGGGATGGTTGTCCCCACTGCGCCCGGGCCAAGCCTTTCCTGGAAAACCTGCCCGCCCGTTACCCCGGGTTGGAGCTCAAATCCTACGAGGTCTACTACGATCCGGAGAACCAGGCTTTGTTCGCTCGCATGGCCGAGAAATACGGCCTGGAACAGCTGGCCGTCCCGACCATGTTCATCGGTGCTCATTACATCCAGGGCTATGCCGAGGACATGAACCCGCAGATCGAGGCGGCTGTGGAGCAGTGCCTGCGAGACGGCTGTGAGGATGCCGGAGCAGGCATCCAGGAGCTGGCTCCATCGACCACGGCCACTCCACAGGCGACTCCCGGGCCCACCCCACAGGCCGGCATTTTGGATCAGGCCTACACCCTGGAAGTACCCCTGATCGGCGGCGTCGATTTGCAGATGCAGTCGGCCGCCATCAGCACGGCGCTGATCGCCTTTGTGGACGGGTTCAATCCCTGCTCCCTGTGGGTGTTGTCCATGCTCCTGGCGTTAACCCTCCACAGTGGGTCGCGCAAGAAAGTCTTTATCATCGGGCTGATCTTCCTCACCGTGACGGCCCTGATTTACGCCCTGTTCATCGTGGGCCTGTTCAGCGTGCTCAAGATCGCCAGCGCCCTGGCCTGGGTGCAGGTTGGGGTGGCGCTGGTAGCGCTGTTCTTCGCCCTGGTCAACATCAAGGATTATTTCTGGTACAAGGAAGGCCTGTCGCTGACCATCGCCGACGATCAGAAAGCGGGCATCTTCCGGCGTATCCGCGCCGTGATGGACGCCAGCCAGTCTTTCTGGGGCCTGGCCAGCGCCACAGTGGTGCTGGCGGCCGGCGTGTCGCTGGTGGAGTTCTCCTGCACGGCGGGCTTCCCGGTGATCTGGGTCAATTTGTTGAACGCCCAACAGGTCAGCGGGGTGGCTTTCGTGCTCTTGCTGCTGCTGTACATGCTCATCTACCAGCTGGATGAGCTGGTTATTTTCTTCTCGGCGGTGGCCTCACTGAAAGCCAGCCGCCTGGAAGAGAAGCACGGGCGACTGCTCAAACTGGCCGGCGGCATGTTGATGCTGGCCCTGGCGCTGGTGATGCTGGTCAACCCGGCCCTGATGAACCAGTTGAATAGTTCCCTGATCATTTTCGGCCTGGCCTTCCTGGCCACCCTGCTGGTTTTGTTGGTTCATCGCGTCCTGCTGCCCAGGTTGGGTATCCGCCTGGGGAGCGAAGCCGGCAAAGGCGGCCGCTCCAGGCGTCACAGCCATTGACGGCCAGGCGATAATCACTATCCTTCCGCTTCAAGGAGCATCCAAATGACTGCATTGCCACAAGAAGTCAGCCAGGCATGGGAACAACGAGAGGGGCCGGTTGTGCTGGCCACTGTCGACGCCCAGGGCAATCCCAACGCCATCTACGTCACCTGTGTCAGCCGGTATGGCCGGGATAGGCTGGTGGTGGCCGATAATTACTTCGACAAGACCCGCGCCAACATCCTGGCCGGCAGCAAAGCTGCCCTGTTGTTCATCACCAAGGAGCGGAAATCGTACCAGATCAAGGGGACCATCGCCTTTCACACCCAGGGAGAAGTGTACGACGACATGAAACGCTGGAACCCGCCCCAACACCCGGGGCGCGCCGCGGCCGTCTTGCAGGTCGAGCAGGTCTTTTGCGGAGCGAAGGATTTGACCCCCGCAGCCTGACCCTCCTGTACAACGAAGTAAATAGGGGAGAGATGATCACCGAAGGGGCAGGTTTCAAACCTGCCCTCGGCGCTTTCTTCCCCGGATGCCAGAGAACAACATACGCCTCGTTGTCTCACCCCAGTGGTGGGTTCGCTTTTGAAGCCACCGTTTTCCTGGGGGCGCAAGGCGGCCGGCCGGACCGCAACGATCTGGCCTGGACGGCTTTAATCACCCCTTTTCTTTCCGGGGATGCCAACGTCGCAATACATTTGCGCACTGCAAGTTTTGCGATAACATGGTAGATTAATAGGACGGAAATCGAAACCAGGAGAGAAAATATGTCTGTGAAACATATCGATCAGATCGAAACGACCAACATCCCGAACGGTACCGGGGTGACCCGTAAGATGCTCATTTCCCTGGAAGAAGCGCCCAATTTCGCCATGCGCTGCTTCACCATCCAGGCCGGCGGCAGGATGCCCAACCACACCAACACGGTCGAGCACGAGCAATACGTGATCGGCGGCCGCGCCCAGGTTGGCATCGGCGACGAGGTCTTCGAGGTGCAGAAAGGCAACGTCGTCTACATCCCGGCCGGTGTGCCGCACTGGTACACCACGCTGGGAGAAGAGCCCTTCGAATTCATCTGCCTGGTGCCCAACCAGCCGGATTCCACTACCGTACTGGAATAAAACCTGCCCATCGCAACACCGTCTTCCCCCTCCCTGCGGCGATTCCGTGGACCGCCGCAGGGAGGGGTTGTTTTATTTTATCTCGTCGTTACGTCCCCGGGACGTCCCATTCTAACACCCAGGGGCCGCTCCACTCGACTTCCCAGGCGCCCACGTCCAGATACACAGCCAGGAGCGGCGAGGGGAGTTCCCCGGTCAGCAGGTAGGTCTCTTGGATGCGCTGCTCCCCGCTGGGAACGCCGGAGTGGCTGACGCCGCCATAACTGGCCATGGGCTCCCCCGAAGACAGCATGGCATTGGCCGGCACGCCCACCAGTTCCAGGGCGGGCGGCAGCTGGTAGCGCCAGAGGACGTGTAGGGCCAGGGTGACGCCGGGGATCGGGTCCGGTTGGGCGATCTCCGCCTGTTCCAGGGTGAGCGTATAGCCGGGGAAACCGGGCAGTTCCAGTTCTTGCGCTGGGGTCAGAACCACGCCGGGGCGTAGTTCCTCCCCGTTTTGAAGGCTGTATTCCAGCGCCGGGTGCACGCAGTCGGTGTTTCCCGGCGGGCAGGGCAGCAAAGCGGTGGTGATCACGTCCACGCTGTCGACCGTGAGGGTCAGGTGTTTGGCGCCCGGTTGCAGCGGTTCGAAGTACAGCGTACGTTGGAAGGCGTCATCGCTATGGGCGTCGTTCTCGATGGGCGCGTATATGTGTCCCATTTCATCCTGCAAATGAATTCGTTCGGCATCCAGGCTGGCCGTTTGTGAATTGAACCCCTGTGGGTTTGGGTTCTGGCTGTGGATCGCCAGGCGGATGGCCGTCTCCTGGGTGGTGATGGCCACGTCGCTCAGCTGGATGTCGAATCCCTGGATCGCCTCGGCCACCTCTGGCTGGTATACCGCGCCGCCGGCCTGGGGCGTTGGGCTGGGCGCCGGGGTGGCGCCGGTCGCCTGGGTGGAGGGGTCTTGCGTGGGCTGCGGGGCGATCATTTCGACCGCTTTGAGGTCGAATGGGATGCTCCAATCCCCCGGCCCGGCCCCGATCATCTCGGCCAACGCGCCGGGCAACACCAGCTCATATTGCTTGTACAACGTCTCCCCGGGCATACTGTAGGACTGGCGGCTGACCAGCTGGCCGTCTTGCAGGTAAACCATGCCCCCGGTGGTGGTGGACTGGCGTGCGCCTCCCGGGATGCGGATCCAGTTCTGGAAGGCCTGGTAGCGGTAGACCGGCATGCTCTCCTGCAGGCTTTCTTCTTCCCCAGGGGGAAGGTCGGGTTCCTGCGCCAGGGCGGCGTAGATCTCCGGGCTGAGGCGGATGGAGTAATCCAGCCGGGTATCTTTGCCTTGCATCAGGAGAGCCTCTTCGATGGTCACGATGGCCGCGCCGCGCCGGGCCTCGACCGGGTGATCCAGCTCCAGGGTCGCTCCCAGCGGGGCAAAACCGACCTGGCTGCTGAACCCCGTCCCGCCGCTCAGCCAGGAGAGGGTCATGGCCCATACCCGCTGCGGGCCGATGGCCAGGATGGTGACCAGCGCCAGCAGCAGCACGGCGGCCGCGATGGCCGCCAGGCGCCTGCGCAACGGCCGGATACGCCCGGGGCGGGAGATCCAACGCCGGCCCAAAGAAGCCACAAAGCCGGCTTCCGGTTCGGCCAGGGTGTAGAGTGCTTCCAGGTCATGCTCCAGCTGGTCGAAAGAATTATCGCTGTGCATAGATCTCTCCTTCCAGCGTGTGCTTAATCCGTTCCAACAGCCGGTACAAACGTTTCTTGATAGCCGCTTCCTGGCCGTGCATCAAGAGGGCAATTTCCTGAAAGGGCATGCCGGCGGCGTAGCGCAGCCGCAGTAGTTCTTTGTCGTCGTCGTCCAGATCCTGGATCGCGGCGGCCAGCAGCCGCAGGCGGTCGGCGCGTTCGCTGTCCAGCCGGTCGGGCGAGGCGGTAGACAGCAGCGCTTCGAAAGTTTCGAGCGACACCAGCGGCCGCCGGCGGCGGAAGAAATCGATGGCCCGGTTGCGGGCTATGGCCATCAACCAGGCGAGGAAGTGTCCTTCGTGGCGATAGCCGGCCATGCCTTCGAAGGCCTGGGTGAACACCTGGGCAGTCAGATCCTCGGCGTCCATGGGGTTACCCACCCGGGCGTACAGGTAGCGATACACGGGTTTTACATAAGCCTGGTACAGCTGCCCGAATGCATTGGCGTCGCCGGCCGCCCTGGAAAGCAGGCGGGCCTCCTCATCCGGTGGGAGGTGAGCTTGGGATAGGGTTGGGATCATAATCTCCCTGGTCTATAGCAGACGTGGTTTTTGTTCTTTAAATGTTATAGCGCAGCCGGGCGCTTAAAAGGGACATTTTGCACGGCAGACAGGCTCAATTTGTCGCACGGGCTACCTGGTGAATCACAAGCGCCCCAGGCGGGTCAGGCGTGGGGCGCGAGTTTGGCTGTTCCGGAAGCCGGCCTTTTTACCACACGCCTGGGATCAGGCGGTAGCGCACTCCGGCGGCATATTCCGGGTAGCCGGGCAGTTCGGCCTGCAGGGTGCGGTCTTCCAGACCGGTGCGCAGGAAAGTCAGCGCGATGGTGGCCAGTGCGGGTAGAAAAGTCCACCACGAGCCCAGTACCAGGGGGATGGCCAGGTTGTAGATCAGCGAGCCGGCGTAGCCCGGGTGGCGCACCAGGCGGTAGGGACCGCCCCGGGTGACGGTGTGGCCGCGCTCGGCCTGAATACGCACCGTGGTGACAAAGAAAGCATTACTGGCCATGGCCCACAACACGAACATCTGGCTGGCGAAGGCCAGGCCGAGCCCCAGGGCCCACAAGCCGCCGGGGAGGGGCGCACTCCAGCCGAAGCGCGCGTCCAGCCCGGCGGTGAGCAGCACGGCCAGTGTACCTACCACCACGATGGCCGGGGCGAGGACGTGGTCCCAGCGCTTGGTATCCGGCCGTACCTGCGCCCGCTCGGCCAGCATATCACCCTGGCGGGGGATCAACACAGCGGCGCTCAAGACCTGGGTCAGGGCGTTCATACCCAGGTAAACCCATCCGGGGGGCCAATCCAGCTTCCCGGTGGTGACGAACAGCAGGGCGCCGCAGACCAGCAGCGCGGCGGTCATTTGCCCGGCCCAGCGCAGGATACCGCGCGGGACCGGGCCGGCTTGAATTTTAGCAGTGCTCATCGATCCTCTTTTCGCCAATACGTGTATCTGTTAAGGCCGCCTCTGCCTGCCGGGCGCCGGTGTGGGCCTGGATGAAGCGGCCGATGTCCTGCATGGCCTGGGTTGCCTCCGGAAAGAGCGGGGCGAACAAAGGGTAGCAGTGCACCATGCCTTCGCCTACTTGCAGGGTGACGTCCACACCCGCCGCAGCCGCCTTGGCGGCGAAGCGGGTGGTATCGTCGCGCATCAGCTCGTAGTCTCCCACGTACAGCAGCAGTGGGGGCAGGCCGCGCAGGTCTCCGTACAGGGGCGAGATCCACGGCAGGCAGGGGTCTTGAGCGCCGGTGTAGTAGGCGCAACACACCCTGGACATCCCCGGCGGGTCGATGGCGACCCGGGTCCGCGTGTGCTGCGATTCGCCGGTCAGCTGCAGGTCGGTCCAGGGTGAGAGGGCCACCGCTGCGGCCGGCAGGGGCAAGCCCTGGTCGCGCAGGGCCAGCAAGGTGGCCAGGCACAGCCCGCCGCCGGCCGATTCGCCGGCCATGACGACCCGTTCGGGCGGCATGCCCTGGGCCAACAGCCAGCGGTAGGCCGTCAGGGTGTCCTCCAATGCGGCCGGGAAGGGGTGCTCAGGGGCCAGGCGGTAATCGTAGTGCAGCGCGGCCCGGCCGCTGGCCTGCACCCATTTGGCCACGAAGCCGCGATGATCGCTGCACGTGCCGGATACGTACCCGCCGCCGTGTATGTAGAAGATGCAGGCCTCGGCAGGCGCGCCCTCCGCCGGCCGGATCCACTCCGCCGTCAGGCCGGGCGCCAGGCCGGGGATTGCTACCCTTATTACCTGCACGCCGGTGGGCAATTTGACCTTCAACGCCCCCTGCTCGCATTCCTGGCGGAAAGCGGGGATGGACGTATTCCAGTCCCAGGTCTCCCGGTGGAGACGAAATTTAAACAGGTGCCGGTTTCTGAGCGAAAAATGGATCAACCGGCTTTGTATACTTGGCATGGCGACATCAATCTCCTTTGGATTTCTCCAGGTAAGCTTGTTTTCTACGGGCGACTTCTTCCCGGGCGGCCTGGACCACGGCGGGGACGTCGACCTGGTCGATGGCGGGGTCGAAGAACTGCGGGCGGGGTCCGGGCTGCGTCCGCTGGTAGCCGCTTCCGTCGCGGCTGCGCTCCAGGTAGCCGCTGTCGACCAGCCAGCGGCGCAGGGTGACCCGGTCGAAGCGTTGGATCGGGCACACCTGGGTGATCCAGGCTTGCAGCCGCTCGTTGATCTCTTGCTCGTTGTACGGGCCTGGCTCCCCGATCATCAGCACGGCGCTCTTCATCAGGATGTGCTGGTCGTTCTCGTCCCGGGGAATGCCTCCCAGGGCGCCGCGCGAACACAGGCTGGACAGGCGCCGGACGAAATCTGCCTGGCTCAAGATAGGTGTATCGTTCATGGGTGTTTCTCCTGTATGTATCAACCTGTGGACAGTGTAGGAGAAAACCGGTACAGCCGCATACGTACTAAGGTACAGTGTTGGTGGGCGCGTGGGGGCAATCCCGCATTGCCCCGGCAATGCGGCGTTCTCCTGGTTGTGCCGGTTTCAATTGGCGTTAAAATGAAGTTATCGATTCTCTCTACCCGGAAAAAGCATGTCTACCCCGCTCTTGACCACCAAACTCCAGCTCCCGCCTCGGGCACAGGCCCTGGTGGCCCGGTCGCGCCTGGTGGACAGGCTGGCCGCCGGCCTGCACCCCGGCTGCCGCCTGACCCTGGTGTCTGCGCCGGCCGGCTTTGGCAAGACGACCCTTCTGTCGGCCTGGGCGCGAGCTGCCTCTGCCACCGACCCGTATCCGGGGCTGGCCTGGCTGTCACTGGACGCCGGGGACAACGACCCGGTGGTCTTCTGGTCTTACCTCATCGCTGCCCTCCAGACCCAACACACCGGCCTGGGGGCGGGGACGTTGCCCTTGCTGGCCGAGGCGGCTCCCGGGCTGGGTTGGGAGAGCAAGCTGTCCCCCTTGCTCAACGACCTGTCCCAGGCCGAGCGCCCGTTGGTGCTCGTCCTGGACGACTTCCATCTCATCCGCAGCCCGGCCTTGCAGCAGTCGCTGGAGTTCTTCCTCGACCACCTCCCCGCCGGGTTTCACCTGGTGATTGCCTCGCGCACCGACCCGCCCCTGCCGCTGGCCTTGCTGCGCGGCCGGGGCCAGCTGCTCGAAGTGCGCCTTAACGACCTGCGTTTCTCCGACCAGGATGCCGGCGCTTACCTGCAGGCCAGCCTTGGCCTGGACCTGGCGGCACCGCTGGTCCAGGCGCTCAACCACAAGACCGAGGGCTGGATCGCCGGGCTGCAAATGGCGGCCCTCTCGTTACGCGCCGCGCCTGGGCCACTCGACCCGGGCCGGGTGGCGCGCTTTGTGGACGACTTTTCGGGCAGCGACCGCTTTATCCTGGATTACCTGCTCGAAGAGGTGTTGGCCGGGCAGCCCGCGCCGGTGCAGGATTTCCTCCTGCGCACCTCGATCCTGGAGCGCCTGTGCGCCCCGCTGTGCCAGGCGCTGTTTTCCAACCCAAACGGGGCCGACGGTCTAGCGGATGGCCAGGCGCTGCTGGAGGGCCTGGAGAAAGCCAACCTGTTTATCCAACCCCTGGACCAGCAGCGCGGCTGGTATCGCTACCACCAGCTGTTCGCCGACCTGCTGCGCAAGCGGCTGGAACAGACCGACCCGGGGGCGGCGGCCGGGCTTCACCGCCGTGCCATGGAGTGGTACCAACAGTATGGGGACCTCCCCAGCGCCATCCGGCATGCTTTCCAGGCCAAAGACCTGCGCAACGCGGCTTGCCTGGTGGCCCAGATCGCCGAAGAGACGTGGGGGCGCGGTGAGCACGCCACCTTGCAGGCCTGGGTGGATGCCTTGCCACAGGCAGAAATCGCGCCCTATCCCCACCTGTGGGTCTTCCAGGTCTCTATGTACATCAGCGCCGGCCGGTGGCAGGATGCAGCCCGCTACATCCCTGCCATCGAAGAGACCATCCGGGTTTCTCTGGCCGACCCGGCGCCACCAGCTGCCCTGTTGGGGAACGCCTTTGCACTGCGTACCTACATCGCTTCGTTCCAGGACGACCAGGCGGCCCTCTTTGAGCACGCCCGTGCTGCGCTGGCCCACCTTGCCCGTGAGGAAGACGCCGGCCAGCGCTGCGGCGTTTCTTTGGTGCTGGGACACGCTTACCTGGTCGCAGGGGCACTGGCAGACGCCGCCCGGGCGTTGGACGCCGCGGTGGTCGACGGGCGCAAAGCGCATAAGCCTCACATGGCCCTGACCGGCCTGGCCAACCTGGCCCGGGTAGCCAGCCTGCAGGGAGATTGGTCGCGCGCGGCGCAGGTCTGCCAGGAGGGCCTGGCCCTGGTGGAGGAGATCGGCCTGGAGCGCTCGCCCATGGCCGCTGACCTGTGGATTGCGTGGGGGGAGACTTTGCACGCCGGCGGCCGCCTGGAAGAGGCCGGGGAGGAGATCGCTCGCGGCCTGGCGGCGGCCCGCCAACAGCATTACGTGTGGCCCATGGCCTGGGGCGCCCTGGCGCAGGGTCGCCTGTTGGCCAGCCGGGGTGACCTGGCCGGCGCCCTGGCCGGCCTGGAAGAGGTGGAACAGCTGGCGCGCCGGCACGCCATCCCGGATGACCTGGTGTGCGCCGCGGCTGCCCTGCGCGCCGAAGTGTACCTCCGCCAG
>JAAZNB010000512.1 GCA_012798515.1 Chloroflexota bacterium | reverse complement strand
GGCTCGCCCCGCCTGCTCGACCAGGTGGTGGAAGCCTGCCTGCCGACCCACGCCACCTGCGTGGCCATCTCCGGGGCGGCCGCGGTGGCCAGTGCGGTGGCCGCGGCGTGCGTAGAGGGGGCCGGCCTGGCGGACCTGCTGGCGGCCGCACGCCTGGGCGCGGTAGCCGGGCGGGCCCGCGGCGAATGGGCCTGGGGTACGCCGCTGGAAGGGCGCATCGACCTGGCCCTGGCCCTGGTGGCGCGCGGTAAGGGGGTTCAGGCCACCCTGGCCGACCTGGGCAGTTACGTGGGCGCCGACATGCTGGTGGCAGAATCGGTGGCGGCGGCCTTCGGAGTGGTGGCCCTGGCCGGGGGGGACCCGATGAAAGCCGTGGTCTACGCGGCCAACCTGGGGGGAGACACGGACACCATGGCCGCCATCGCCGGCGCCGTTTGCGGCGCCCTGGGCGGGATCGAAGCCATCGACCCGGACCTGTTGAGCCAGGTCGAGGCTGCCAACCGGCTCGACCTGGCCGGCGAAGCCAGGGCCGTCGAAGCCATACAGACGCAATCAAGGTGAAAGCATGGACGCAGCAGTGAAGATTGGATTCAGTATGCACCCCCGCTGGTTGGGTGATGCGGATTTGGAGACCTTTGTGCGGCCACTGCGCCAGGCCGGCCTGGGGGCGCTGGAGTTTGAGCTGGACCACAACCAGCCCTATTGGGCGGAATTCGAGATCCTCATGCAGACGGCGGCCAGGCAGGGGCTGGACCTCAGCTTCCACGCGCCCTACCGGGCGCCCTACAGCCTGGTCGGTTTTGCCGGCCTGCGGCGCGAGGCAATTGCCGCTGATTACCGCCCCATGCTGGCCATCGCCGACCGCTGGGGGGAGCGGCTGGGCAGCCTGCGCACGGTGGTCGTGCACGCGGCCGTTTCGCGGCAGCCGGCGCAGCGGGCGGATCTGGAGGAAGACACGCGCGCCTTTCTCTTGTGGGCCTTAGAGAACTTCCCCCACATCCGGTTGGCCCTGGAGAATAATTCCCCTGCCCGGGAGAACGAGCTCAAAGTGGGCGACCGGCTGGAGGGCGTGCTGTCTATGATCGCTGCGGTGAGCGACGCACGCCTGCAGGCCTGCTGGGACATGGGCCACGACTACCTGAGCCGGGGGAACGCAGCCCCGCCGGACGAATGGCTGTCCCAGGTGGTGCATGTGCACGTCCATGACGTCAACGAGCAGGGCGCCGACCATTTCCCCCTGGTGTACCAGCGCGTACCCTGGCCGGCCTGGATGGGAGCGCTGAGGCGTTCCGGGATGTCCGGCCTGCTGGTGCTGGAGTTGAAGGGCGGAAACCTGGCCGGTTGGTCGCCGCAAGAGGTCAGCGCGGCGCTGGTCCACAGCGTGGAAGCGACTGCCCAGGCGTGGCAGTAGGGAGTAAACGCATGCAAGGTCAACAAACTGTCAGGCATCACCGCCGCTGGTGGGCGCGCTGGGGAGAGGAAACCTTCTCGGCCTACCTGTTCTTGCTCCCCAGCCTGGCCATTTTCGTCGTGTTTACCTTCTTCCCGGCGATTTTCTCCGTGGTGGCCAGCCTGTTCCGCTGGAACATGCCGGCCAAACCGGTGTTCATTGGTTTCGAAAACTATCATTACCTGTTTACCGACCCTTTCGAATCGCCGGTGTTCTGGAAATCGATCCTCAACACGGGGTATTTCGCCCTGGGTGTGCCGATCAACCTGGTGGTGTCCTTGCTGCTGGCCATGCTGCTCAACCGCAAGATCCGCGGGGTGGGCATCTTCCGTACGGCGTTCTTCTTGCCGGCCATCACCTCGGTGGCGGCTGTGTCGGTGGTGTGGCTGTGGCTGTTCCACCCGGCGCAGTATGGCCTGTTCAACAGCATCTTGATCGAGCTGGGGTTGCCCATCCAGCGCTGGCTGCGCGACCCGGTGCTGGCCATGCCGTGCCTGATTGCGGTGGGGGTGTGGTCGGGCATGGGCTACAACATCATCATCTTCCTGGCCGGGTTGCAGGCCATCCCGCGTACCCTGTACGAAGCGGCCAGGATCGATGGAGCGGGGCCGGTGACCCTCTTCCGTTTCATCACCCTGCCCTTGCTCGGGCCGACCGTTTTCTACATCCTCACTGTGGGCCTGATCAATTCACTCAAGGCCTTTACCGAAATCGACGTGATGACCCAGGGCGGCCCGCTGCAGGCGACCACCACCCTGTCGTACTACCTGTACCAAAGCGCTTTCCAGTTCTTCCAAATGGGGAAGGCTTCCGCGGTTGCGGTCATCCTGTTCGTTATCCTGTTGATCCTCACCTGGGTGGAGTTCCGCTATGTCGACCAGAGGGTATTCTATAACTAATGCCGGCCCAGAGACCCGGCCGGAGGCGCATTACCGCCGGAGCGTCGGGCGAGTCATCCGCCGCGTCCTGGCTGACGCGCTCTGGTACGTTGTGGCCATTGCCCTGGGCCTGGCGGTCATCCTGCCGTTCATCTGGATGATCGTCACCTCGTTGAAGGGGCCCAACGAAGTCTTTGCCTATCCGCCGACCTGGATTCCCAAGACGTTTGTGTGGCAGAACTACCTCGAAGTATGGCGCGAGGCCCCTTTTGCACGCTATTTCCTCAACAGCACCCTGGTGGCGGTGGCCGTCACGGTGGGTCAGCTCACCTCGTGCGTCCTGGCTGCGTTTGCGTTTGCCCGCATGAACTTCAAAGGCAAGAACCTCATGTTCTTGATCTTTATGAGCACCACCATGATCTCTACCCAGGTGACCCTGGTACCCTCCTATCTGATCATGAAGCAGTTGGACTGGATCGACCGCTATCCGGCCCTGATCGTGCCCTTCCTGGCCAATGCTTTTGGCGTGTTCATGATCCGGCAGTCGTTCATGACCATCCCGCGTGAGCTGGAAGAGGCGGCCAAGCTGGATGGCTGTGGCCGGCTGCGCTTTTTGCTGCTCATCTTACTGCCGTTGAACAAACCTATTCTGGCTTCACAGGCCCTGTTTGCCTTTATGGGCAACTGGAACTCTTACCTGTGGCCGTTGATTGTCACCAACCGGGACGAAATGCGCACCTTGCAGATCGGCCTGCGTTATTTCGTCAGCTCCGAGGGGGGCACCCAATGGGGAATCTACATGGCTGCTGCCCTGTTGGTTTCCGTCCCGGTGGTCATCGTCTATTTTCTGGTCCAAAAAACCTTCGTGGAAAGCATGGCGAGCACGGGCCTCAAGGACGTGTGAGCCGGCAGGGTTTCGGATGGCCAGACTGGCGTGCAACAAGGAGTAAAAAACAGGCAAGAAGAGTCAACCAGGTTTGAACACACCAACGTGTATGGGGATTGATCTTCAGCCTGGATGGACTCAGGCTGGAGGGAAACATCCGGGCGTAACAATGGAAACGAGCGGCTCTTCTACCAGGAGCCGGCGATCGAGACACAGAAAGAGGTAAATCTATGAGCAACATTCGCAGGTTCTTCTGCGCAGTTTTCCTGGCTGCCATCCTCACCTCTTGCGGAGGGGGGGCGCAGCCCTCGACCTCGCCCGCAGATTCGAGTGAAGGCATTACACTGGATTTCTGGTACGCCCTGGGGGGTGATTCCGGGAAAGTGGTCGAAGAACTGGTCGATCAGTTCAACCAGTCGCAAAGCGGCATTACTGTGGTGCCCACCTACCAGGGCGATTACACGGCAGCCATGGCCAAGATCTACAGCGCCATCACCAGCGACAGCACCCCCAACGTCATCCAGGTGGGCGGCGCCCCGCTGTTGGGCAGCAGTGGAGCTCTCGTTCCCATGTCTGACCTGATCGCAAACGACGACAGCTTCGCCGCCGACCAGATCCACCCGGCCTTCCTGGAATACAACTCGGTGCAGGGCGTCCTGTGGAGCATGCCTTTCAACAACTCGGTGCCGGTGTTGTATTACAACAAGGACCTGTTCACCGCGGCCGGGCTGGACCCCGAGGACCCTCCCGCCAACCTGGACGAGCTGCTGGCGGCTGCCCGGCAGCTGACCCTGGCTCCCGACCAGTCCGGCGTGCCTGCCCAGTGGGGCCTCAACGCCCGGGACGACTCGCACTGGTACCTGAGCACTCTGTTCCTGGAAAACGGGG
>JAAZNB010000511.1 GCA_012798515.1 Chloroflexota bacterium | reverse complement strand
TGGTGCTTCGACAGGCTGTACCCAAACTGGTCCGGGGAAATCGAACGGGGGGGTCTTGAAACCTCCCTGGCGGCGCTTGTCGAATTGGCTGAAGCGGGGCGCATAGAGCGTGCCGTGGACGTAGTTGTGGGGTTTGGGGAAAACACACCGGCCGCGGCGCACTCACCGGCAAGAGATCAAACCGCGCAGCGCCGGCGCCAGGCCTCCAGGAGCTCGGTCTCGCGGTGCGGAGAGAGTCCGGCCGCCCAGGTATGGCGGGGCGAGCGCGTCTCGGCCCAGGCCAGGGTATCGGCCACCGTCTCTGCCAGGGGGCGGTGCCTCAGGCCGGCCTCTAACGCTTTGCGGATGTCGAAAGCAAAAAAGCCGCTCGTTTCCGGGTCCGATTCGGGCAGCCAGAGGGGCAGTTGTCGCCACGGCTCCACGGCGTGTTTGAGCAAGAAACTGTCTTTCACCCAGGTAAAGCGCACGTCTCGCCCACTGACCGTGCGGCAGGTATCCAGCACGCTTCCCATGGTGAGCATCCCGGCCGGACCGGTGGCATTGAAGACCCCCACGATGCTGCGCGCGATCATGTCCACGACCCACTCGGCCAGGTCGCGCACGTCGATCAGCTGCACGGGTCGCTCCGGGCGGCCCGGGGCCAGCACCTCATCCTGCCCGACCGGGTGGGCCACGCGGTAAGGCCAATAGGTAAAGCGATCAGTGGTGTCGTGCGGGCCTACGATCAGCCCCGGCCGGATGACCAACGCCCGCCCGGGGAAGATGGCCTGCACGGTATGTTCGCACAGCACCTTGAGCGGCCCATAACTCTCATTGTTGATTTCCTCGCTGGAGGGATCCTTCATCACCGCCAACAGGCCGCCTTCGGTCAGCCCCGCCCGGGTGGTATCGGCATACACCGATAGGGTGGAGATAAACACGTATCTTTCCACGCTGTCGACCAGCTGGCCGGCTGCAGCGCGCACCAGACGCGGCAGGTAACCCGAGGTATCCACCACCACGTCCCAGCTGTGCCCCTCCAGCCGGTGGAGGTCGGCCGCCCGGTCTCCGTGAATCTGCTCGACCTGCGGGAAGAGCGCCGGGTTGGTCTTGCCCCGGTTGAACAAAGTCAGGCTGTGCCCGGCCGCCAGGGCCGCGTCTACGATCGCCCGCCCTAAAAAAGCAGTCCCACCCAGAACCAACAGCTTCATTCTGCCCTCCAGAATTCACGCCTGGATTGATTATAACGTCAGATCGGGATAATGATTTTCACCCTGTTCCCGGCTTTTCTCGCCTTCACGTGAAGATAGACCGGCCGGCCGGGGCTTGTTTTCAAAATCGTGGGTCAAATTACCGGATTTTTACCGTATACTATGGATAAACCAGGCTGGCGTATAATGGAATAGGAAAATATGAAACAGTCCAGTCGCGGACAGGGAGCATACTTCTCTCCGCACAGACCGGCTGAGCAGCTGCACGCAAGGTTATCCGGCAATTTCAATCCCCACCGTCTGGCAGATAAATCGACGCCAAACTCACAAAAGATATGGCTATGGAAAATAGCAGTTATAACTGGCAGGTAGGCGAACACGTTGGTTGGTTTTACGAAAATGAACAGGATCATGCCCGGATCCTCAATGCGTTCATCACCAATGGACTCCAACAAAACCAGCGCTGCATTTACCTTGGGAATTCGGAAAATGGATCCGAGCTGCTGACCGCGCTCAAAGACAGCCTGCCCGGCCTACAAGAGTATTCCCTACGGGGGCAGATCACCGTCCTGGCGCAGCAATCTCTGTTAAACCAGGGCAAGCTGCAGCTCGAAGCGGTCCTCCAGGCCATCCACAAGCAGGAGACCCTGACCTACCTGGATGGCTATGCGGCGCTGCGGCTGGTGGTAGATATAGGCGCACTGCTGCAGACCACGCCGAACCTGGACGCCCTGCTAGACTTCGTCTCTCACCTGGACGAGACCCTCCCCACCAGCCGCCTGATCCTGTTGTTCCAATATTCCCGCAAGCAAATCCCGGCCAGCGCTATGCTACGCTTCATGGCGCTCTCGCCCATCGTCATGGACGGCACCCAGGTGTACCAGAACCTGTTCTACCAGCCCCCGCGGGTGCGCTCGGCCGCCGATCCGGCCCAGGCTCAGCTGGACAACTGGATGAACTCGCTGCGCATGGCCGAATCTACCCGGCTGGCCCTGTCGCAATCACGGGCCGAGCTGCAAAACCGCGTGCAAGAGCGTACCCGGGCGTTGCGCAACACCAACCAACACCTGATCGAGCAGATCAACCGGCGTATCCACACCGAGCAAGAACTGCTCGCCAGCC
>JAAZNB010000510.1 GCA_012798515.1 Chloroflexota bacterium | reverse complement strand
TATCAATGGTTCGGTGACGCGTACCAATGCCCCACGCCTGGAGATTGGTTACCAGGATGACGAGCAGGCTTTGATCACCATCCCGGCGGACGGCAGCAATGGGCTGATCCAGGGCCGTTATCCGGCCATCGTGATCCAGAATGGCGACCGTTTTCAGGCCCTGGTAGGCTGTATGGACGCCAGTCCGAACTGTAACGTCACTTTCCAGTTGAACTACAGCGCCAACGGGGGCCCGGTGTACAACCTGGGGAGCTGGACGGAGTTGTACGACGGCGGCCATACGCGCATTGACGCCGACTTGAGCGGGCTGGCCGGCCAATCGGTTGAAATGATCTTGACGGTGTTGGATAACAATTCATCCAGCGATGATCGTGCCTTCTGGTTGTCTCCACGTCTTCGCCGGTAAAGGTTTATACAGATGATTAAAGGTTTCCTTTAGAATGACTATACTAATCTTAAGTCCTGCTTTCATTATGCAACAGGAGGATTTGGAATGAAGACGCCTCAACTTAGAAGTGGATTCGCTTTGGCACGCAATTGTTTTCAGTTTTTGATGATGCTGGTGCTGGTGGGTGGTTTGTTCCTCCCCGGCATGCAGGCTCAGGCAGATGTGGTCCCCACGTTTTCAATCTCGACGGTGGTCACGGATAGCACGGTGACTGTTCTGACGTATAACTTCCCGGCCGGCAAAGATTGGACCGTTCGCATGGGGAATTTTGGCACGCTGGCGATCGGTGGGACCATCGTTGGTACCATCAATTCCGGCTCGGGGGGCTCCTTTACCGCCACGTTCGACATCCCGGACTGGCTGAAAGGCAGCTACCAGATTGCCATCCGCATGGACAGCACCACGGGCGGTTACTACGCCTACAACTGGTTCTACAATAACCCCTCGGGGTACGGAACGGGCGGACCCTATCCGACCGTCACCCCTGGGCCTACGGCCATTCCCGGGTACTACGGCATCCCGACCTTCAACATCCAGGCCGTGGTGCGGGATACCAGCGTGACCGTACTGACCAATAATTTCCCCGCCGGGTTAGACTTCACCGTGCGCATGGGCCCCTATGGCACGCAGGCCCTGGGTGGGGTCGTGGTCGGCACGATTAATTCCGGCTCGGGGGGCGCCTTTACGGCGACTTTCACCGTACCGGACGCCTACAAGGGCAGCGACCGGATTGCCATCCGCATGGACAGCACCATCGGCTATTACGCCTATAACTGGTTCTGGAATAACACCACCGGCGGCGGCACGGGTGGCCCGGTAGCTACCGCGACCCCTGGCGGGCCGACGGCCACGCCTGCGCCTACCTCGACCCCGGCTTATACCGGTATTCCGACCTTCAACATCCAGTCGGTAGTGCGGGATTCGTCGGTGACCATTCTGACCAATAATTTCCCGGTGGGCCTGGACTTCACTGTGACGATGGGCCCCTACGGTAGCAAAGGCATCGGCGGCGTGGTGGTTGGCACGATCAATTCCGGCTCGGGGGGCGCCTTTACGGCGACTTTCACCGTACCGGATGCCTACAAGGGCAGCGACCGCATCGCCATCCGGCTGGAGAGCTCGTTAGGCTACTATGCCTTCAACTGGTTCTGGAATAACACCACGGGGTGATCCGCTCGTTCGTGCAATGCAGGTAGCCTACCCCAATTCACAAGCCGTTGCTCCGTGTAACACGGGCTGCCCGGTGTAAGCTAGAAATAAATTAAAGTGCAGGCGATTGAACCGCCTGCACTTTTTCGTTAACCGGTGGAAGCAGCCCGGGAGTGCTCTGTTTCCGGGGCTCCCTAAAGGCTGCGGGCCCTATGGCAATGGGGCATAGAAGACGTCGTTTTTGAAAGCAATGAAGATATCCCGTCCCGGTGAGATGTTGAAGGCCGTGGCAGCGTTTTGCGGCACGGGAAAATCGCTGTTGTGGGCGGGGCGGAGCTGGCGCTGCAAGTTTAAGCGCAGGCTGAAATGATAGATGGCCTGGCCGGAGGAGTCGAGGACAAACACGGAGGGATCCGGCGGCTGGGTGGTTTGTAGCTGGACGAAGCGCGCCTCCGGAAAAGATACGGTTTCGGCCTCGGCTCCCGGGCGAGAATCGCCGTACGGCGCCGGGTCAGTGCAGCGCGTCTCTCCCAACGAATAGGCGCGGAAGACGCAGGTGGTCATTTTGCCATCCTGGTGCAGCAGATACAGGTCTTCGCCGTTGACGGCCAGGTCGATTACGTCTTGCAGGTAGGGAATGTCGCTGTCGAAGAACAGCCGCGGCGGCTCGGCAAAGTTGTAGTTATCTCCGCCGGGGATGTAATACACGGCGTTGCCCAGGACGTCCAGGACGTACAGGATACCCTGGTCGATGGTGAAGGTGGTGATCTGGCCCCAGTTGTTGTCCGGGGTGGCCAGGGTCGAGGAAAGCGGCGTATCGCCGACGATGCAGAACAGGGTGTTGCCGGTGGCGTCCATGGCCATCACGGCTGCCCCGGTGGGGTTGTTGGCCGGCAGTACCTGGACGTCGATCAGGTTGGAGATATACAGGCCGCCGGATGGACCGGGTTTGCAATCGAACTGGCTATCCACCTGGTAGCCCTGGCCGGTGCGAAACATGCGGATCACGCGCCCCTGTGCGCTGTCGAGCAGGTAGACGTCGGAAGCCGAAGCAGAAATACGGGTGATGTTGGTCGAGTCGGAAAAGCCCCCGCCGCCGGTCAGGGCCGGCTGCAGGTTGAGGCGGAGGATGCCGTCCATGGCGTCTAATTTTTGTTGGGTCTCGCTGCGCAGGGCCGTGGAGGCGTCGCTGCTGCCGTACTGTTCGGCTTTATCCAGCCAGTAAAGCGCCTGTGTCCAGGCGTTGCGTTGCAGGGTCGGGTCGCTCAACCCGGCGGCCTGTTCGGCGTACTGCTGGGCCTGGTACAGGTTGGCCTCGTGCTGCTCGCTGCGGCCGGAGTTGAAATACACGGTCATGGCGATGGCTACCACCACCAGGGGGATGGCGATGGCCACGAACAGCAGGCTGGAGAGCGGCATGCTGGGGTTATCTCCACTGCCGGGGAGGATGCGCCCGGCCAGCGACTTGCTGCCGCGCTGGAGGTTCTGTTGGGCCGACTTCCCGGCAAACCAGGCCCTGGCCAGCCCTTTCTTGAGTACCTTCCCACCGGAAGGTCCCAGGCGGGAGGGCAGGCCGGCGTTTTCGGCGGGAGCATTGGGCTCGGGCGGCGCCGGCGGCTCTACGGGAGCAGCCGTTTCGAAGGTCGGCGGGTCCACATCTCTGACCGGGAGTGGGGGTGGCGCCGGCCGGTATTCCCGCAAGGGGGGAACGGGCGGGGGAGGCGCCGCGGCTTCTGTGACCGGGGGGCTGGTCCTGGCCTCGACCGGAGGTACGACCGGGGGAGAAGCGGGCGCTTCGGGCGCCCCGGCCTGGCTGCCGGCGGGGGCTGCCGGGCCGGCGTCCGGCTGAGGGGGTTGGGGTTCCCTTTCACCGGACAGGGGCTCTTCCTGGGTATCAGCGGCCCCCTGGCGGGCCCGCAGGGTGTGGACCTGCCCATTGCCGGCCTGGAACTGGACGACCGCTGCGGCCAGGTCCCCGGTGGACTGCCCGACCAGGCGCCGGCGGATGTTGTTCATGGTCAGTTGTGTGGCGCCTGAATGGGGAGCCGCCAACCAGTCTTTCGGTGGGTCGGCGCACAGCACCAGCACGTCTCCCGGCTGTAGCTGGGCCTGGGAATACTTGAGCGTCGCTGAGCGGCTCATCCCCAGGCCGCGCCCGGCGGATTCTGGGTCGCAGAAATCGTCAAACCCGGACTGGTGGAGTAAGATGGTGTGCGTTGGCCCGCATTGGGCAATGAACAGCAGCTCTCGCCTTTGCACCACCAGGTTGAGCAGCCCGGCTGCCGGGCTGTGTTCCCGATTGGCTTTGAGGTTGAGGTCCAGGAAGGCCGCGTTGAGCTGCTCTACGGCGACGCGCATGGCGGACGTGGTGGTGCCGCGGGTCTTGAAGTAGGTGGCGGCGGCCTGTTGCAGTAAATCGTTGAGTGTATCTTCAGAAATCCCGTCTCCGCCGGAGAGGGTAAGTTGGAGCATCAATACATCCCCAGACCGGCTGCGGTCCGCGCGCCGGGGTGGGGGAACGACCAGCAAGCCCGGTAAATTGGGCGCTTCCTGGCCGGCTTGCCTGTAGATGGGAAATAAATAAAGATCGAACACGGTTGTATGCGCCTGCTCAGTTTTCTGTGTTATTAGAATTATAGTACAGATCAAACGTTTGTTCGATCTTGGCCGGCTAGTTCTAAAGGAAAATGGGCGCTCACCTGAAGGGTGCAGGAATCATTCCAGGTCGCCGGCCTGGGGTGCGGGCCGGAAAGCCGCTGCGGCCGGGATTCGTTTTTTGGATATAATGGTCCTATTGGCTGCATCTGGCGTGCAGCTCAAATAGAAGGGACCTTGAGGAAAGCATACCATGTCGCACAAGATACGACGGATCGTTTGGTTAAGCATACTGGCCGTGTTTATCATCGGCGCCTGTGCGCCGGCCGTGGACGAGGCCACCCGCTCGGTCGAGCTGTATCTCCAGGCGCTGGCGCAAAAGGACGAAGATAGCCTGCTGGCACAGATCTGCCCTGAATATGAGTCCGATGCGCTGCTGGAATTCGACGCGCTGCAAGGAGTGCAGACCGAGCTGAGCGAGCTGAGCTGTGCCCGGGTGGGCGGGCAGGACGCGACGGCGCAGGTGAACTGCCAGGGGAAGCTGCTGGCCAGTTATCAGAACGAGGTCCAGGAATTCGATTTAAGCGGCCGCACCTATCAGGTAGAACGTCGAGATGGAGATTGGCTGGTGTGCGGCTATTAGGAGAATGAGAAAATGGTTCGGCATCCTTACCGGTTTTTATGGTTCATCCCGGCCGTGCTGTTGCTGACGGCCGGGGTGTGGTTTGCCCTGGGTTCTGGACAGGCGCTCGCCGGGCACGCTTCTCCGGCGGGAACGAGTATGGCTTCGCGGGTAGCGGCTGAGCCTACCCGGCGTTCCACCGTCACGGCTACTGTGAAACGGCCGTCCGGAACGGTCACGGCGACGCCGGCTGCGCCGTCCGGCACGCTGGCGCCGGCGGCAAACCAGGCCGCTGCTTTACCAGCGGAGCGCTGGAAGGAGTGGCCCGAACTACCGGCAGTCTCGGCGCGGGCAGCCCAGATCTATCGCCAGGGCCTGGAGAAAGGCACCGACCCGCACGCTTTTTCTATCGTGGGTGACTGCCAGACCCAGCCGGAAGTGTTCCTGGGCCGGTACGTGGAGCATCCCGCCACGGCGGCGACCCTGCCACTGGAATTGCGCCAGACGATGAACTGGTTTTCTGCTTCGATGGACCGTTACAGCCCAACCGTCAAGGACGGAACCACGGCCGGGGCCGTGTTGTGGGGGGAGTGGAACGATAACCCGGAGAAACTGTGTCAGGTGGGTGAGACTCCGCTGGACTGTGAGCTGCGCGTGCACAACCCCAGCATTGTCTTGATCCACATTGGCTCGCATTGGGAAGCGCGCAACCAGCATTACCTGGATTTGATCATCGAGAAGATCCTGGCGCAGGGGGCGCTGCCGGTGTTGGCCACCAAGGCCGATAATCGCGAACAGGATGAGCGCATCAATTACGACATGGCCTCTATCGCCCAGAAGTATGACCTGCCCTTGTGGAATTTCTGGGCTGCGGTGCAG
>JAAZNB010000068.1 GCA_012798515.1 Chloroflexota bacterium | reverse complement strand
GCGAGTATGCCAGTAGACAAAGCCTACCCCGGCGCCCAGCCCCAACAGCAGCTCTTCGCTGACCGGGCAGCCGTGATATACGTAAACGTGGCGCAACGAACCGGTCACACAGTGATGGGTCTTGAGCGCCTCAAAATCCGCCAGGTTGGCCATCTTTTTCCTCCTTATACCTGCTCTCTCAAGTCACCGGCCGGGGACGCACAGGGTAACGAATGAAGGTCCGCCTGGCCTTGGCGTCCATGCGGGTCAGGTACTCCTCTTCGTGTGTCCCGGCGATCTCGTAGCCGCCGGCGGCGATGAAATCTACCAGGCGCTGGATGGTGGGCGTCTCGTCGACATATTCCCCCAGGTGCAGAATCTGGCCTACCGTACCGTATTCCCAGGTTTCCAGGCGCACTTCCACCCCGGGTACCTTCTGGACTAATTGGGAGACGTCCGCCGGCACCGGCAGCGCCCAGTGGGCCGTCCACTGGCTTTTGTCCACGCGGTGCGCGTCCGGCCAACGTGCCCGCAGCGGGGCCACCTTGAATAACACCCCGGCTTTCTTCAGTTCGAACTTGAGCTTGTAGACTGCGCCGTACAACGCTTTCATTGCCGGCCCGCTGACCAGGTTTGGGTCGCCCTGGGTCGTGACCACCGCCACGCGCAGGGGGAGCATCTGGATCAGCTGCGGTTCCTTGAACATAGACTCACTTCCTTTGGCCATTCCATCCTCTTTTCAACTGCCCAGGGTCACTGCCCAGGCCGGGCAGCACCCCGGAATCAAATCTCATTGCGTCCATCCGGCGCCATCCGCCGGGTGGTCTGCTTTGGCCTCCAGCCTGCCCAGCAGCGTCTCCACCCAACCCAGCTCGGCTTCGATCAGGGTGAGACTGAGCTCGAACAACCAATTCACCTGCTCGAAGCCCGCGTTCTCAGGCCGACTCCAGCGTGCTCGCACGTGCTCCCGGCGCTCTTCCAGCTCGCGGCAGTACTGGCGCAAGGCGGCGATCGCATCCGGTAGCGCCAGGCCTGGCAGGTTGGCAATTCCCAGGTCCAGGCTGCGATACACACGTCGGGGGTGGGTCAGGATGTCGAGCACCGTCTCATGTAATGCCGCCTGCCCGGCCGGGGTGAGCCGGTAGACCTTGCGCGCCGGGCCCTGGCCGCCCTCGCTTTCCAGGCGGGCAGAAACCAGGCCCTCTCTCTCCAATTTTTTCAGCAAATAGTAGATCGAGGAAAAACCAATCTCCGTCCACTCGCGCATACCGCGCTCTGCGATGATCTGTTCGATCTCGTAGCCGTAACGTGGCTGCTCGGCCAGCAAGGTCAGTATGGCTGTCTCAGCGTTCGTCATATCTATTCCAGTTCTACACTATTATAGTTTTATAATAGCAGGCTTTTACACCGCTGTCAATCCCCAGAATAAAAAGCACGTCTACCGTTTTTCTATGTTCTTGGGGCAGTTTCACCACACCAAGAATATAAAAAATTAGTAACTACTCAGCCTGAGAAGAAAGGTTCTCCGATTTTGGGGGTGAATGGCCATTATCCGGGTGGATGAATCTTTACACAATCTTCATAATCCCTTCAAAACAGCTTCATTGCCACAGGTTATGATGACTGTACACCTCATTCGACGGAGATAACGGTATGAATCGACCTTTGAAAATCACATTAATCGTCCTGGCGGCCCTGCTGGCAGCCGGGGTCGTCTTTTCCGGCGGGTTTGTCGCCGGACGGCTCAGCACGGGCTTTTCCCTCCTGGGCAGGGCCCCGCTGTACACCCAGCAGAATTATGGCATGATGGGGCCCAACGCCCAACATTTCGGCCGCATGAACTCACCCTATACCACCTGTCCCTATGACGGCCAGGAGAATGGTTACGGCACGAGGCAGCCCCGCTTCAATATGGGCCCGCAGATGATGGACCCGGACGCCGGCAGTTTTTATAATTTTCCGCAGGCCTTCTCCCAGGGATGGGACGCCTGTCACTAGGCTTACAATACCTCCCCCCACTCCATGAGCCTGGAACGCACCGGATCTATGCTTCCAGGCTCAATCCTTTCTTCCCAATCGCGAGTACAATGTGGATATGCCACACCCTAAAATCCTCATCGTCGACGACGAGCCCAGTATCTTGAACCTGGTGAGCGCCTACCTGAAGCCAGAAGGCTACGCGGTAGAGACCGCCAGTGACGGTCCGGACGGGCTGCGCGCGGCGCGGGCCTTTAAACCCGACCTGATCGTACTGGACATCATGCTACCCGGGCTGGATGGGCTGGAGCTGCTCGCCAGCCTGCGCCGTGAGTCCAACGCCTTTGTCATCTTGCTCACCGCCCGCACCGAAGAGACCGACAAGATCGTGGGGCTGTCCATGGGCGCCGACGATTATGTCACCAAGCCTTTCAGCCCGCGCGAGCTGGTGGCGCGCATCAAGGCTGCCCTACGGCGGCTGAACCAGGACGGGGTCCCGTCCGGCGGCATGTTCGTCTTCCGCCACGTGCGCCTCGACCCGGAGGCGCGCCAGGCCTGGGCCGGCGAACGGCCGGTAGAGCTGACCGCGGTCGAATTCGACCTGCTCAAGACCCTTATGGAAAACCGCAGCCGCGTCCTCAGCCGGGAGCAGCTGCTTGAAAAAGTGTGGGGCTACGATTATTACGGCGACAGCCGCGTGGTCGACGTGCACGTCGGGCACATCCGCCAGAAATTAGGCGCTGAAAACCTGATCCTTACCGTGCGCGGGGTCGGCTACCGCTTCGACGATGACCCGGCATAAGCAGGAGGCAAAAATGGGCAGCCGGCTGGGATTGAAATTATTCCTCTCCTATCTCGTCATTATCGCCATCGGCGCAGTCGTGTTGGTGCTCACTACCGACCTGGCCGTGCCGCGCGCTTTCCAGCGCCACCTGGGACAGATGAGTGGAGAAATGATGATGGGCCCGCGCGACACCGGGAGCATGCTGCAACGGATGTCGCTCTACGGTAATTTTCAAGACGCGGTGCGCGAAGCGCTCACCCTGGCCCTGGTGCTTTCCACCCTGGCCGCGGTGATCGTCAGCCTGGTGTTCAGCCGCCGTATGGTGGCCCCGCTGCGCGCCATGATGGCCGCCAGTCAGCGCATCGCCGGTGGGCACTACAACGAGCGCGTGCGGGTCTCCGGCCCGGGCCGGAGCGCCGACGAGCTCACTCAGCTCAGCCTTCATTTTAATCAGATGGCAGAGCGCCTGGAGCAGACCGAGGCGCTGCGCTCACAATTGATCGGCGACGTGGCTCACGAGCTGCGCACCCCACTGACCACCATCAAGGGCTCCATGGAGGGCCTGATGGACGGCGTCTTGCCCGCCAACGACGAAACCTACCAGCAAATCCACCGTGAAGCCGGCCGCTTGCAGCGCCTGGTGGATGACCTCCAGGAATTGAGCCGCGTGGAATCCGGGGCATACACCCTCCACCCCCGCGCGGTTTCCCTGCAGGCCCTGGTGGAGGCCGTCGAACGGCGTTTGAACCGCCAATACGAAGAAAAAGGCGTGGCCTTCACCTGCGACCTCCCCGCCGGCCTCCCCGCCGTGTGGGTCGATGAAGACCGGGCCGACCAGGTGTTGACCAACCTGAGCGGGAACGCCCTGCAATATACCCCGCCGGGAGGCACGGTCCATCTTTCGGCCCAGGAGAACGGCGCAGCGGTCCAGGTCAACGTCCAGGACAGTGGCATCGGCATTCCCGCCGAACACCTGGAGCACATCTTCACCCGGTTCTACCGCGTCGACAAATCACGCGCCCGTCCCGGGGGCGGCAGCGGTATCGGGCTGACCATCGCCCGCTTCCTGGTGGAAGCCCAGGGTGGGCGTATCTGGGCCGAAAGCCCCGGACCCGGCCAGGGCAGTACTTTCCACTTCACCCTGCCCACCGCCCCACCCGGGGAGCACCCCGCGTAGGCAAAATCACTCATCCCGCGTAGGGAAAACCCCGGTTGAACCCCGGGGTCGATTGGTTTACCATGTGCCTATGTCAGAACACTCATCCCACGCCACCCCTTCCGGAGAACACCCGGCGCACGTACATGCCCCGGCTCATGGCAGCCACAACGCCCACGCCGGCCACGAGCAAATCTTTCGCCGCCGTTTCTGGGCCTGCCTGCTCCTGAGCCTGCCGGTCCTGGTTTACAGCCCCATGCTGCAAGATTTGCTGGGCTTCAATGCCCCGGCTTTCCCGGGCAGCCAGTGGGTGCCGCTCCTGTTCTCTACGATCATCTTCGTCTACGGCGGTCTGCCGTTCTTACAAATGGCCCTGCCCGAGCTGGGCGCACGCCAACCGGGTATGATGACCCTCATCTCCCTGGCCATCAGCGTGGCTTTCTTTTACAGTCTCTTTGTCCGCCTGGCCGGCATGCACATGGATTTCTTCTGGGAGCTGGTCAGCCTGATCGACATCATGCTGTTGGGACACTGGATCGAGATGCGCAGCGTACGCCAGGCCTCTGGCGCTCTGGGTGAGCTGGCGCGCCTGATGCCCGACACCGCCGAGCGGCTGGACGATGACGGCTCCCCACAGGTGGTGCCGCTTTCGCAGGTCCAGCCGGGTGACCGGGTGCTCATCCGCCCCGGGGCCAGTGTGCCGGCCGACGGGCAGGTGCTGGAAGGCGAATCGGCAGTCAACGAGGCCATGATCACCGGCGAATCCCGGCCGGTGGAGAAGAAACCCGGCGATCGTGTGGTGGCCGGCACGATCAATGGCGCCGGCAGCCTGCGCGTCGCGGTGGCCGCCACGGGAGAACACACCACACTGGCCGGGATCATGCGCCTGGTGCAGGAAGCCCAGCAGAGTAAATCGCGCACCCAGGTGCTGGCAGACCGCGCCGCAGGATGGCTGTTTTACGCCGCCCTGGGCGCCGCCGCTCTGACCCTGGTGGGATGGACGTTGGCCACCGGGTTCGACATCACCGTACTCGAACGAGTAGTCACGGTGCTGGTCATCGCCTGCCCGCACGCCCTCGGCCTGGCCATTCCCCTGGTGGTGGCCATCACCACCACCCTGGGCGCCCGGCATGGCATCCTCATCCGCGACCGGCTGGCGCTCGAAAATGCCCGCCATATCGACACCGTCATCTTCGATAAAACCGGCACCCTGACACGCGGCGAACACGGCGTGGTCGACCTGCTGGCCGCCGAAGGGATGGCTGTGGACCAGGCCCTGGCCTGGGCGGCCGCCATCGAGGCCGACTCGGAACACCCTATGGCCCGCGCCCTGCGAGACAGCGCCGGCCAGAAAGGCTTATCCCTACCCGCCATCCGGCAGTTCCAGGCCCTCAAGGGGCGCGGGGTCAGCGCCGAGATCGAAGGACACACCGCCTACGTCGGCGGGCCACACCTGCTGGAGGCGCTGAACGTCGAGCTGCAAGACCGTTTTGAAAATTTTACCCGGACAGCGGGAGAGAAAGGCCAGACGGTAGTCTACCTGGTAGTGCAAGAACGGGTGGCGGCTGCTTTCGCCCTGGCCGACGTCGTGCGCCCTGAAAGCCAGGCCGCCGTGCAGGCGCTGCACGCCATGGGCATCCAGGTAGCCATGCTCACCGGCGACAGCGAAGCGGTAGCCCGCACCGTGGCCAGGGAACTGGACGTAGATCGCTATTTCGCCCAGGTACTGCCGGAAAACAAAGACCGGCAGGTCGCCCAGCTGCAACAGCAAGGCCACAAGGTCGCCATGGTGGGCGACGGCGTCAACGACGCCCCGGCCCTGGTTCGCGCCGACATCGGCATCGCCATCGGCAGCGGCACCGACGTGGCCATCCAATCGGCGGGGATCATCCTGGTGCGCAGTAACCCACTGGACGTGGTGCAGGTGCTGCAGCTCTCCCGGGCCAGCTACCGCAAGATGATCCAGAACCTGGTGTGGGCAGCTGGCTACAACGTGGTCGCCCTACCCCTGGCCGCCGGCGTGCTGGCGCCCCTGGGCATTTTGCTCTCCCCGGCCGCCGGCGCCGGCTTGATGTCGCTCAGCACGGTGATCGTGGCATTGAACGCCCAGCTGCTGCGCGGCGTGCAGCT
>JAAZNB010000509.1 GCA_012798515.1 Chloroflexota bacterium | reverse complement strand
GTTAACCGGCCGGCCGGTTTTTATGCTACAGTATAGATATTGGCGTAAGTTTATCCAAATATATCACTCGAGGTGAACCACATGGCATTCACAATGGATACCACACTGGGCGCGCTGCTGGACCATCCCCAGGCCAAGCCCATCCTGGACAAGCACTTCCCGGGGATCACGACCAACCCCCTGGTAGGCATGGTAAAAGGCTTGTCCCTCAACACCATCCTGTCCACCCCACAAGCGGCGCAATTTGGCCTGACCCGCGAAAAGGTCGAGACCGTACTGACCGAAGTCAACAAGTTCGTCCAGTAGTCCTGTCCGCGCGTAATACGCCCGGGGAACATGCCTGCAAAGAACCGCCACGAGCGGTTCTTTGCAGGCCGCTGGTCTCGACCTACCAGTCCCCGGCGTACTCCACCCGGTAAGGGGCGCATTCTGCCAGCAGCAGCTCCCGGCGTAGTTCCACCAGCTGGCGGATGTGCAGGCAGTCGTGCATCGCCCAGGCGGCCAGCAGGTCACCGGCGCGGACCGCGCCCCAGGGCGCCTGGATCGATTGCTGCCAATCCGCCTCCCCCAGGCCCTCCAGCCAGTGCAGCGAGCGGCGGCGCTCGGCCAGGAATTGTTCCAGCGAAGTCGCCCAATCGCGCCGGTTGTATTGGCGTGCAGCCGCCCAGCCCTGCGGGTCGATGGGGCGCCAGGTCTGCCCATCCGCCGCCAGGGCCTGGCCCAGGTGGGCGCGAAAGTCCTCGACCTCCTCGTCACCCAGGTGGTTGACCACCTCCAGCATCGACCACTGCTCCTGCGCCGGCCGCCGGCGGGCCATCTCGGGGGACACACCGGCCGTCAGGCCCCGGATAGCGTCCGCCTGGTGAGCCAGCTGTGAACGTAGAAAAACAGCGTCCATTCCAGCATCCTTTCCCTTAAAATTCAACCGGTTCTATTTTAAGCCCTGCGCCCGGATTACAAGCCACTCACCGGCTGCCTCTCCGCGGCGTTTTTTGTCGCGGGAGAAAAGATTTTTCTGCGAGAAGGCTGATTCCAACCCAATCGACTATTGACAAGACTTAATTTAAATCATAAAATAAGTCTTGTAATAACCCATTCACCCAGCAGAGTGATTTTCCTACCTATGCCTATGGCCCCCCAAAAAAAACCTGATTTACGGAAAATCAACCGGAGCAAGGCCCTGCGCATGATCTACTTCAACGGGCCGATCAGTCGCCTGCAAATCAGCCAGGCGACCGGGCTCAGCCCGGCTACCGTCACCAACGTCGTCGCCGAGCTGCTCGCCGAGGGCGCCGTCCTGGAAGCCGGCACGACCGAATCCGAGGGCGGCCGGCCCAGCACCATCCTGGCCATCAACCCCGATTACGGTTACCTGGTAGGCATCGACGTCGGTGAGACCATGATCCAGGTGGAACTGTTCGACGTCAGCATGAAACGCCTGGCGCAGATCATCCGTCCGCTCGACCAGAACGAGATCCAGCCCGAACAGGTGATCAACAACATCGTTGAGGGCGTCGAGGCCCTGCTGGCCGGCATCGGCGAGCGGCGCAACTCCATCCTGGGCGTGGGCATCGGCTTCCCCGGCCTGGTCAACCCGGCTTCCGGCGTGTCCGTCTTCGCCCCCAACTGGGGCTGGCACAACGTTCCGGTGGGAGAAATGCTGGAAGAACGCTTGCAGCTGCCCCTCCTGCTGGACAACGGCGCCAAAACCATGGCGCTGGCCGAAAGCATGTTCGGCGCCGGCAAGCACGCCGAGAGCATCGCCGTGCTGTTGATCGGCACCGGGGTCGGCGCCGGCATCGTCAACCACGGCGAGCTGTTCCGGGGCATCTCCAACAGCGCCGGGGAATGGGGCCACACCACCCTGGAGCTGGACGGCCGGCTGTGCCGCTGCGGCAACCACGGCTGCCTGGAGGCTTACGCCGGGGCGCCCAACATCATCAGCCGTTACCTGGAGTCCGCACCGGAGAGCCACCTGCCCTCCGGCAGCGACCAGCTCGAAAAACTGACCGTCATCTTGAACCGCGCCCGGGCCGGCGAGCCCGCGGCGGTGAAAGTGATGGATGAGACCGCCCGCTACATCGGCGTGGGCGTCGCCAACCTCATCAACCTGGTCAATCCCGGGCTGGTGGTGTTAGGCGGATGGGTCGGGTTGCTGCTCGGCGACCTGCTCCTGCCCAAAGTCCAGGAAGTCGTGCAAAAGACCGCCCTGGTTCAGGCCCTGCAAAACAGTAAGATCGGACTGTGTGAGCTGGGCTACCAGGCCGTTGCCATGGGCGCGGCGACCCTCGTCCTGGATCATTTTCTGGAAACCGCCGGGGAGCCCGAAAAGGCGAAACCGGCCGCTCACAACGGCGAATCCAGACAACACCCTCTCTATTCTTTTTTCTCTTGACCTTCGTGGAGGTGTCGCGGTAACCGTAAGCCCAACAACGCATAACTCGTTACATTGGATCTCAAATTCAAGGAGAGAATAAAAATGAAGTCCGGGTTAATCTACAAGATCGTAGTTGTGCTTGTCTTGCTGGCCATGCTGGCGGCCTGTGCCCCCACGGCCGCCCCAACCGCTGCGGATACCCCCAGCCAGCCCTCTGAGGCCTCGGCCCCCCAGTCGGATAGCGCCCAAGTCGTGCGCGTGCTGGCCGTGGCCGGCCCCGAGACCGACGCCCTGATCGCCGGCGCGGCTGAATTCGAAAAACAAACCGGCATCACCGCCTCCATCGAGCAGGTCGCCCGGCCGCTGTGGAGCGAGCGCAAGGTGCGCGAGCTCTTACAGGATTCGGGCATCTACGACGTCGTCTTCGTCGGCGGCGGCGATGACCTGGTGTGGGTCAAGACCAAGGGCCACGTACTGCCTCTCGACGATTACCTCAGCGAAGAGACCAAATCGCAAATGATCCTGGCCGACACCTTCACCCAGGATGGCAAGCTGATCGGCGCTCCGCAGTATTTCAACTTCCCCATGTTGTTCTACCGCAAGGACCTGCTCGAAGATCCCCAGGAACAGGCCGATTTCAAGGCCCAATACGGCCGTGACCTGACCGTGCCCAAGACGTACGACGAGTTGCTCGAAGTAGCCGAGTTCTTCAACCGCCCGCCCGAAATGTCCGGCTACTGCCTGGGCGGCGTGGACTGGTCCGTCTTCCTCGATTACACCTATTACCTGTACGGCACCGGCGGCAATTTCGGCGACCTGGAAACCGGCGAGCTGACCCTCAATTCCCCCGAAGCCGTGCGCGCCATGGACGTCCTGACCCGCCTCACCGAGTTCAACCCCAAGGGTTGGGAGACGATGAGCTTCTTCGACTGCGACACCCAGGTGCAGCAGGGTAAGGTCTTCATGTATCAGAACTGGTTCTACATCTGGAGCACGCTGAGCAAAGACATGCCCGACCAGATGGCCATCGCCCCGGTCACCGGTGACGTGCAGCCCGGCGCGCACCTGGGCGCCTTCGTAGCCGTCATCCCCACCGCCGCCCCCAGCCCGGAGGCCGCCGGCCAGTTCATCGAATGGATGCTCAACCCCGATTACCAGAAGGAACAAACCCTGGTCACAGGCAACATGCCCGTGCGGGAAGACGTGCTGCAGGATCCCGAAGTGCGCAGCGCCCTGGTCGGCATCGAGATGTACGAGCAGACCATCCCCTACATGACCTACCAGTACACCACCTGGCCCAATGAGCTGGACAGCGGCGTCACCGAGGCCATCTGGAAAGTGTTGAAAGGCGAAATGACCGCCCAGCAGGCCGGAGACTGGCTGCAGAACGAGAAATTCAAGGACCGCAAGGCCATCGAGTAATCCCGGCATCCCTTTCCCGGAGCACACGCTCCAACCGCCCTCCGTATCGCCGCCGGGTGATACGGAGGGCCCACCCCAGAAACACTCTCCCAGCTCGTAAGCAACCTTATCATTCTTCCGGAGTGCCTCATGATCCGTAGCAAGGCAAAGGCCAGGGCAGGTTTACTCCTGACGCTCCCTTCCTTCCTGTTCGTTTTCGCATTACTGGTTTACCCGGTGGTTTACCTCATCCGCCTGAGCTTTTTCGATTACTCTCCGCTGCGCTCGACGGACGCCATCTTCGTGGGCCTGGAGAATTACGCCTGGCTGTTCAGCTCGGACACAGTGCTCCATTCCCTGTGGGTCACCCTGCTGTTTACCCTGCTCAGCGTGGCCCTCGAAGTCCTCCTGGGCCTGGTGATCGCCACCCTGATGGCCAAACTGCTGCTCGAAGGGCACACCTTCTTCGACCGCCTGTTCGCCAACCTGGCCAACGGCTTCTTCATCCTGCCCTTCGCCACCCCCGCCATCACCGCCGCCATCGCCTGGAAGATGCTCTTGCAACCTTCCTTCGGCCCGGTCAACGCCATCATCCATACCCAGATCGCCTGGTTTTCCGAATATCCCTTATTCAGCATCATCGTGGCCGACGCCTGGAAGATGACCCCCATGGTCATGTTCCTCTTCCTGGCCGCCATCCTCTCGATCGACCCCAACCAGTTCGAGGCCGCCAAGATCGACGGGGCCTCGGCCTGGCAGGAATTCCGCTACCTGACGCTGCCCAACATCCTGCCCATCCTGGGCGTCACGGCCGCTTTCCGCGCCGTGGACGCTTTCACCAAAGTGTTCGACATCGTTTTCATGACCACCGGCGGCGGGCCGGGCAACGACACCGAGGTCTTCCCGCTGCTGGTGTGGAAGACCGCTTTCAGCCACATGCGCTTCGGCCAGGCCTCTTCGCTGGCCGTGGTGGCCATCCTCATCTCCCTGCTGCTCAGCGGCGCGCTGGTGCTCACCCGGAGGCGCGCATGAAAATGTCCCGCAGCACGCGCTTCACCATCCTGGCCGTCCTGGGCCTGGCCGCCCTGGCGGCCCTGTTCCCCATGCTGTGGATGCTCTCCAGCTCCTTCAAACCCGAGAAAGAAATCTATCAGGATCCCCCGGTGTGGATTCCACAGCATTTCACCTTCGAAAATTACACCGACCTGTTCACCCGTTTCAATTTCGGCATCCTGACCCGTAACAGCATCCTCATTACCCTCAGTGTGGTGGCCATCAGCCTCGTGTTGGGCGCCATGGCTGCCTACGGCTTCTCGCGCTACAAGTTCCCCGGCAGCGATTGGGTGCTCGGAGCGCTGTTGGTCACGCGCATGATCACCCCCTCTTCGCTGGTGGTGCCCCTGTTCTCGCTGATGCAGACCCTTGGGCGCCTCAACCACCTGGACAGCATCGTGGCCGGCATCGCCGTGCTCAACCTGCCCTTCGTGGTGTGGATGTTGAAGCCTTTCTTCGACGAGCTGCCGCGCGACGTGGAAGAGGCCGGGGAGATCGACGGCCTGTCGCCCTTCAGCGTCTTCTGGCGCATTTCGGTGCCCATGGCCGCCCCGGGGCTGTACACGGTGCTGCTGTTCAGTTTCATCGCCGGCTGGGTGGACCTGCTGTTCGGCATGTCCTTCTCCACCATTCCCGAGGCCATGCCCCTGACCTCCGGCCTGATGCAAATGCAGACCGGCTACCAGATCTATTGGGGGCCGATGATGGCCGGCGGCGTGTACCTCTCGCTGCCCACTTTCGTCCTGGCCCTGGTTTTCCAGAAACACCTGATCCGCGGCCTGCGAGCCGGGATATGATCCCATGACAGACGCCCCCCTCCTCTACGACCCCTTTTCCGCCGCCGGTCCGGCGGCCCCTGTTTCCCACGGGCTGCAGCACCTGCGCGGCAATACCCTCTGGCTGCACGGCCGGCGCGTCCCATTGTTGAGCGGTGAGGTGCAGTTCTTCCGCATGGACCCGGCCGCCTGGGAACCCAGCCTGCGCCAGGTGAAGGCCCTGGGGCTGCCCATCGTGTCCACCTACCTGAGCTGGCGGCGCTTCTCCCTGGGGCCGGGCAAGTACGACCTGACCGGGGAGACCGATCCGCGCCTGGACCTGCCGGCCTACCTCGACCTGTGCCGCCAGATGGGCCTGTGGGTGACCTTCAAACCCGGCCCCTGGATCTGCGCTGAAGAGACCAACGGCGGCTTTCCCGACTGGCTGGTGAACGACCCCGGGCTGCAGGTGCTCGACGCCGGGGACAGGCCGGTACAGGGCTACAACCCGCCTTTCCAATCCCCCATCCCCAGCTACCTGCACCCGCGTTACCAGGAGCACGTGCGTGCCTGGCTGCAAGCCGTAGACCGGGTCGCCGCGCCCTACTGCTACCCACACGGGCCCATCCTCCTGGTGCAGCTGGACAACGAGCCCGGCTACACCTTCCACGACCGCATGTTCGAATCGGATTACAACCCCTACGTCGCCGCCCCGGGCGGGCTGTACGCCCGCTGGCTGCAAGCCAAATACACCACTCTCCAACAGCTCAACCACAGCCACGGCAGCGCCTGGCCCGCCTTCGAACAGGTCGAGCCGCCGCGCGCCCTGGAAGTGGAGCGCCTGGCCGGTCTGCCGCGCTACCTGGATTGGGTCGAATTCAAGGAATGGACCCTGGCGCAGGAAGTGCGCTCGACCGGCTGGTACCACCTGCACAACGGGCTGGACCAGGTGCTGTTCACCATCAACTACAACGAACACCCCCAGCTGGGCGTGCCCAACCACTGGCAGGCCCTGGAACAGGCCAGCGGCATCGGCGGCTTCGACTATTACCCGCGCCTGCCCATGCAGCCCGCAGACTTCGTGAGCATGGTCCAGGCGCTCAATTACAGCCGGACGGTCAACCGCCTGCCCTGGTCGCCCGAGATCATGACCGGCATCTGGTCCTTCGAGGGCCAGGAACATGATCCACAGCAGCTGGAGGCGGAAGACTTCGAGTACCTCTACCTGACCTGCCTGGCCTACGGGCTGAAAGGCATGAACTTTTACATGCTGGCCGATCGCGACCACTGGGTCAATTCCCCCCTCAATGCCCGCGGCGAACGCACCCCCACCGCCCGGGCCGTGGAAAAGACCGTGCAGCTCATGCAGACTATCCCCAATTTCTACGACCTGGAGATCGAGCAGCCCGTGGCGGTGATCTACCACCGGCCCTACGCCCGTGAGGCCTTCGTGGCCCACGAGAACCCGGCCTGCGTGGAGGGCTACCGGCTGGGCAGCGCTTACGCCGGCTTCACGGCCCTGTACACCAGGCTGGTGCAGCACAATTACAACCCGGCCGTGGCCGACCTGTGGGCCGCCCCGCAGCGGTTGGAGCAGCACCGCCTGGCCTTCTTCCCGGCCGGCCCCACCCTGGAACCCGAAACCCAGCAGCGCCTGGTGGAGTACGTGCGCCAGGGCGGCCGCCTGGTGGTGCTGGCCCACGGCGCGGCGCCCGACCCAGCCGAGGCCCCTTGCGCCCGGCTGGCGGCCGCCGCCGGCCATGCCCCCGGCGCCGGAACGGGAGCCTGGCAGCAGCTGGGCGCCGGGTGCTGGCTGGAACTGCCCGGGGCAGAGCTTTCCTCCGAGCAGCTCACCCGGCTGCTGGAAGACGCCGGCCTGCGTCCCGCCGTGGCGGCCGGCGCCCCCGGGATCCAGACCGTCCTGCACCATCACGCCGGGCAAGAGGTCCTCTTCGTCCTCAACCCCCTGGAGACGCCCCAGGCGGCCACGCTCACCTTCCGGGACCGGGAAAGCGGCCTGCTGGTGGAACTGCCCGGTGCAGGCCAGGCGCTGCCCATTTCGGGCGCCCAGGCTTACCTGCACCTGGCGCCCCGCACGGTGAAAGTGCTGATGGTCCGCCCGGGATCGCAGCAATGATCCTGGCCCAGGCGCACGCGGCTCGTACCTCTGCAACCGGACCGAGATCTATCCAATACTGGCACATTTTGAGAAGCGACCATGAATAATTCCAATCCTTTTGCCCACCCCCTCCAAATTCAAGACGGTATCTATGTGGCCGGAGGGGAACGCAAATTCTTCATCACCGCCGACTACCCCTACTATCGCGACGACCCGGCCAACTGGTCCGACCGGCTGGACAAGCTCAAGGACCTGGGCCACCAGGTGATCACCGCTTATATCCCCTGGCGGCACCACGACCTGCTGGTGGACGGGCAACGCCGTTACGATTTCACCGGCGAGAGCGACCCGGCGCGCGACGTAATCGGCTTTATCCGGCTGTGTCACCACAAAGGGCTGTCCCTGGTGATCAAACCCGGTCCGTTCGTCCACGCCGAGCTCAATTACGGCGGCCTGCCGGACTTCCTCTGCCCGCTGTTCGAGCCGCGCATCACCCCCATGACCGGCAGCACGGGCAGCCCCTTTGTTTGGAACGGCTCGGCCTGGGAACCCGGCGGGCAAAAGATCCAGGAGTGGCCCCTGCCGGCGCCTCTGGACCCCTTCTTCCAGGCCGAGGTACAGGCCTGGATGCAGACCGTGGCCAGGGTCATCCTGGCCCCTTACCAGGCCCCACAGGGCCCGATCATCCTCGTCCAGCTGGCCAACGAAGGCATCTACTCCAACCACCAGCGCGCCGTGTGGGCCTACGACTTCAGCCCCTCCAGCCTGGAGCACTTCCGCCAATACCTGGGCGAACAATACGGCAGCCTGGCCGCCTACAACGCCCGCCGCCAGACGGCTTACCGGAGCTGGGACGAGGTCGACCCGCCCCGCGCCTGGGGCGACCCGCAGTCTCTGGAGGAACTGGGGGCCTACGCCGACTGGTCCGACTACCAGGCCGCCTTCGTGGGTGAATTCTACGCCCGCCTCCAGGCCAGCGTGCCGGCCGGCCTGCCCTGCGTGCTCAACGTCAACCCGCCCTCCAACGATTCCTTCGGAGTGGATGCCTGGTTGACGCGCATCCGCCCGGAACGCTGGCCCGGCATCCACTACGGCTTTACCAACTGGATCGGGGTGGCTTGCGACGACCGTTCCGTCACCGAGCGCTACCAGGTGATGGTCAAACGTACCCGCGGGGCCAACATGGAAGAGAACTGGGGCTTCTCCAGCCTCTACGAGCCGGCCTTTGCCTACGACTCGGTGAGTTTCTACCAGACCCTGGTCGAAATCGCCAGCGGCGCCACGGGCTACAACATCTACACCGGGGTGGGTACCGCCCACGCCACCCCCGAGCTGGACCTGCTGTGTAAAAACGTCTATCCCGACGTTTCCCCCATCGACGAGCACGGCCAGACCGGCTCCAAAGGGGAAACGGTGCGCCGGCTGAACGAATTCTTCCATCAGGCAGGCCGGGAATTCCTGGAAAGTCGCCCCACCGCGCCCATGGCCTGGGGCGTTTACCTGCCGGACAGCCACGTGCGCGCCTGGGCGCCCGAAAGCGAACAGGCGCGTCTGAGCCGGCTGGGCGTGGGCGAAGGCGGCCGGGCATACCTGCACTTCCTGCGCCGCATGCTAAACCAACATCTGGATTTTGGCCTGGCCGATCTCCAGGCCGTCCCGTTAAGCCAGCTCCGGGGTTACCGCACCCTGGGGCTGGCCGCGGGGCGTTCCATGGACGCCCCCACGCAGCAGAAACTATGCGATTACCTGGCCGGCGGGGGGCGGCTGCTGCTGGCCGGCCGGCTGCCCGACCTGGACGAAAACCTGGCGCCCTGCACCCTCCTGCAGCAGGCCGGGGGAGACCTGCGGCCGTTCAGCCTGGAGCAGTTCTACCGGGAAGATGCCTGGTTCGAAGCCGCCCTGGAAGGCAGCGACCCCGGCGTTGGCGGGCTCAACCCGGCCGCCGGCGAGGCGCTGCTGTGGCTGTACACCCACCCGGAGCGAGACGCGCAGTACCTGTTCGTGTTTACCGGCCCGCACAGCGGCCCGGTGGAGTGCGAATACTCCGCCGGCGGTCGCAGCCACCGGATACAGGTCGTCCTGCCGGCCCGCTCGGCCGGCGTCCTGCGCGTGGCGGCGGGGAAACTGCGCGCCGCATTGCTCAATGGCCACAACGATTACACCGGCGAGTCGCTGCGCGCCGCCTGCCGCATCGACGGGCAGCAATACACCGCTGCGGAGCCGGGCGCCTGGCTCGAGGTCGACTGACTTTCGCCTTCCGCGCAGCCGCGGGCCTCTCCCACCTCTATGGCGTGGGAGAGGCCCGCACTATTTAAGGCGCCGCCCAGGCGCAGGGCGACCCATATTCATCCCAGGGCCCGGTTGAGAAGCCGGTTTCGGGCAATCTCCGCATTAACGTTTGTTAACCTATTGACAGGCAATTCTATTTTTGCTACACTGTTATCGATAACGGGAACGATAACGGGATCGATAACGGGGACAGGATGGCTCAAAAAGTCATGCGGGCGACGATCAAAGAAGTAGCATCTGTGGCGGGGGTTTCCACGCAAACCGTCTCACGCGTGCTTAACGAAAGACCCGACGTGTCCCCCGAGACCCGTAAACG
>JAAZNB010000067.1 GCA_012798515.1 Chloroflexota bacterium | reverse complement strand
ATGACCGCGGCCCAATCGCCCGGGGTGTGGGACGCGGTAAAGTGGGGCAGCCAGTCCGGCGGTACGTTCTGGCCGGCGGCCAGCTTCAGGCACTGCCGTCCGGCATATCCCTCGAAAAGCAGGATGAATCCCAATGGAGTGCGCAAGGCCGCCAGGCTGCGTTCCAGCAGGGCCGTGAACAGCGCCTGGCTGTCTTGGGCCTGGCTGCTGGCGGCGGTCACGTCATAGAGGGCCTCCAGCTCGCGGGTGCGGTTGGCCACGCGTTCCTCCAGGGTGAGGTTGAGCTGGCGTAATTCGGCTTCGGCGTTCTGCCGGCCGTCCAGTTCCTGGCGGAGGGAGGCGATCATCTTGTTGAAGGCTGTCGCCAGGTAGCCCACTTCGTCGTTGTGGGTGACCCCCACCTGGATGTTCAGGTCCCCGGCGTCGGCCTGGCGCACCCCTTTTAACAGGCGGTCCAGGGGGCGGATCAGGTTGGTCTGGAAGAACAACGGGAAGATGAACAGAATGAACAGGGCGCCGAGTAGCACAATCCAGGTCGTGGACGCGCTCTGAACCTGGAGGAAGCGGCTCAGCCCGGCCAGGTCCAGGCCGGCTTCGTACTCGACCCCGGCCTGCTCGAAGCGATATGCGGCGTATTGGGCGTAGCTGCCGGCCGGGTGATCTCCATAGCGCCGGTAGATGGCGTCCGGGCGGCTGGCTTCCCCGGCGCTCAGGTACGTTTCGAGGAAATAGCTCCACACGGGAGGCAACTGGGCTGAACGCAGCTCCTGAAGCAGCGGCCGGGCGTCGAAGCCGGGGGACCGGGCGTAAACCAGGCGCCAGTCTGCCCCTGGCGAGTCGCCCTGGGGCCGGGCCAGCAGGTAGACGATCCCTGCCGGGAGGCCGTCGAGGTCGTCCGGCAGGCCGGCGGACTGCTGTAGGGCGCGCTGGGTTTCTGCTACCATGGAGCGGTTGCGTTCCAGGATCCAGTTGGCCGTCAGGTTCACCTGGTAGAGACCGGTCACGTCCAGGATGGCGAGCAGGATGACCAGCGACAGGCCTACCAGGCGCACCACCAGGCCGGGCTGTTGGGCGGTGACGTCGAACGAGAGGTGCACCAGGGCTGCCAGCATGAGAAGCGTGGCCAGGTCCGCCAGCATGAGGCCGGCCGGTGGGGGGACCAGGCCAACGTGGGCGACGCCCTGGATCAGGCCGATCGACAGCGCCAGGGAAAGATTGCGCACCAGCCGGGCAGGACGGCCCTGGGGGTGCAGGTAAGCCTTCCAGGCCGTGCGCCGGCTGGGAAAGCCCCCCGGCTGCAAGGACACGGTGCGGTGCACGCTGGCGCACCAGGTGATCAAGAAAGTGAGCGGATACAGGGATTCGAAAGCCGCCGGCCGGCTCAGGCCGAAGGCGCGCCGGGCCAGGATCTGGTAGGCGTAGTCCAGGCTGAACGCCAGGGCCAGCAGGCTGGCGGCGGCGACCAGGATGCGCACCAGGCGCGCCGCGCGCCCGTGGGAGGGGGAGGGATAGCAGTAGAGGAAGGCCGCCATGGCGGCCAGGCTGGCCGTCGAACAGGCGTTGGCCAGGGGGACCAGCGCGCCGCCCCACAAGACGATACAGGAGAGCGCCGCCGCCAGCCGGCCGGCCGTGAAACAGGCCAGCCCCAGGGTGATCAGCCGGGTGCAGGCCGATTTTTCCTTGAGGCGCAACAGATACACAAGGCTGGCCAGCCCGACGATGGCCAGGGAAATTGCGTTGAAAGTGAGGGGATTGGGGTCGAGTTGAAAGGGGTTCATCCCTGATCCAGATGGAATTATACCCCGTGTGGGGCCAGTTTTCTCGTTCGCCGCTCATCCTCTCATCCTCGTTTGACGCT
>JAAZNB010000508.1 GCA_012798515.1 Chloroflexota bacterium | reverse complement strand
GGAATCCCCGGATGAAAACGGATGACAAAAAGGCCAGGCTCCGGTACACTTAATGGATGGACGCGGAGCTGCCGTTTCGATTTATCGACGAGGCGGTGGAGGTGATCTTCGACCGGCCACCGCTGCTGGAGAAGAGCCCACCCTGCCCGGATGGCTTCATCTGGCGCGACGAGACCTTCCGGGTGGCCCGTATGCTGGCGCAGTGGCAGGACTTCCGCCGGCGGGGCCGGATGGAGCGCAACATGCGCCCGGCGCACGCCTCGCGGGCCGCGCTACACGGCTCCTGGGGCGTGGGGCGTTTCTATTTCCGGGTGGAGATGACCGGCGGGCGGGTGTTCGAGCTGTATTACGATCGCGCCCCGGCCAACGCCGGCGAGCGCAAGGGAAGCTGGTTTTTATACGGCGAGCGCCAGATAAACTAAAGCAAAAATCAATAAAATAAAAATATATTTACGAATTTATAAATAATATTAAATTGACTATTGAAATTATTTAATTACGTGCTATAATGACCTCAATACAGTTTACGGCAGATTGATTTTATCTCTCAATTGGCCGCATCCCAAATATAAAATCAGGAGGCAGGATGTATTCACAACCTCGCCGCTGCCCGGTGTGTGGTGGGCAGCTTAGTGTCACGCGCCTCCATTGCCCGGATTGTGACACCAGCATCGAAGGGCATTTCATCCCGGCGGCCAGCCCCTTTGCGCAGCTCAGCCCGGAGCAGGAGCAGTTCGTCTTGAACTTCGTGCGCCTGGAGGGCCGGCTGAACCGGATGGAGGACGAAATGAGAATGTCATACCCGACCCTGCGCAACCGGCTGCACGAGATCATCCGGGCCCTGGGGTACGAGCCCGGCCGGGAGGAGACTCCGGCGCGGCCGGGCGCCGAGGAGCGCCAGAAGATCCTGGACGACCTGGCGCAGCAACGGATTACAGCCGCAGAGGCCCAGCGCCTGCTGCGGGGACGCAAGAATGAAGAAGAATAAGGCCAGCAGAGCCTAAGGAGACGATCATGGTAACCCGTGATGAACGTTTGAAAATCATGGAATTGGTTGCGGAAGGCAAGATTACCGCAGAAGAGGCTGTCGATCTGTTGGGCGCCATCGAGGAGGGGGGCGAAGCGGCCACCCCGACCCGGCCGGCGGGGAGCGACTCCCGCGCCCCGGGCGGTAAAGAAGGCCGTTGGATGCGCATCCGGGTGACAGACGTGGCCACCGGCAAAAGCCGGGCCAACGTCCGCCTGCCGCTGCGCCTGGTGCGGGCGGGGATCAACCTGGGCATGCGCTTTGCCCCGCAGGAAATGGCCGGGATCGACGCGGATGCCATCGAGGAGCTGATCCGGTCCGGCGAAGGCGGCCAGATCATCGATGTGGTAGACGATGAAGATGGCGAGCACGTGGAGATCTTCGTCGAATAAGTTCACCCGGTGAGAACAATCGAATCACGCCGGCGTGGGCGGAAGCCGTCCCGCGCCGGTGTGAACAGGCCGGCCTGGAGCCTGAACTTCTGCCGGTTGAAGCTATAGCAGGGTACGCGCGAGTGCCTGGCGCCCGCAATCCGTGCCCTTTTTTGTTGCCTTTTTTCAGAATTGGGATGGCATTTGACAAGAAAGCTTGTGTGCAGGTAAGAAAATGATGGTGAATGAAATCGATTCCGGTCCGTTTGAGAACTCCCCGGAGCCCCCCCGCCCGGGTGCGGGACAGGATGCCGTGCGCCGGCCGTTGGGCCCGGGCTGGTGGAAAGCTTTTTCCCTGCTGTGGGCCGGGCAGGCCTTATCTTTGTTCGGCAGCCGCCTGGCGCAGTTTGCCGTGATCTGGTGGCTGACGGATACCACCCACTCGGCCACGGTGCTTTCACTGGCTACGGTGTGCACCTTTTTACCCGAGATCTTCCTGGCCCCGTTCGCCGGCGCCCTGGTGGACCGCTGGAACCGTAAGCTGGTGATGATGGTCTCAGACGGTCTGGTGGCCCTGGCGGCGCTGGTGCTGGTGTATCTGTTCTGGTCCGGCAGCGTTCAGAGCTGGCACGTCTTCCTGATCATCTTTCTGCGGGCGGCCAGTGGGGTGTTCCAGTTCCCGGCGGTGCAGTCCTCTACCTCGCTCATGGTGCCCGACGAACACCTGTCGCGGGTGGCCGGGCTCAACATGGCTCTGCAAGGCGCCATGAACATCGTGGCCCCACCCCTGGCGGCCCTGCTGCTGGCCAGCCTGCCGGTCTACCAGCTGGTGCTGATGGACGTGATCACAGCCGCCCTGGCCGTGGGTATCCTGGTGTTCGTGTTCATCCCCCGGCCGTCTGCGGCCCCGGCGGAGGGCGCCGTCACGCCGCGCAGCGTGTGGAACGACGTGCGCGCCGGGCTGCGCTACGCCCTGGGCTGGCCGGGCCTGATGTGGATCCTGGTGCTGGCCGCGCTGATCAACTTCCTCTTCACGCCTGCCTCCACGCTCATGCCCCTGCTGATCACGGACTACTTCAAAGCCGGCGCCCAGGAGCTGGGGTGGATGGAATCGGCCTGGAGCATCGGGATGCTGGCCGGCGGGATGCTGCTCTCGGTGTGGGGCGGCACGCGGCGCAAGGTGGTCACCAGCATGCTGGGCCTGGTGGGCATGGGGGCGGGGATGCTGCTGGTCAGCGCCGCCCCGGCCAACCGCCTGTGGATGGCGCTGGCCGGCATGGCCATCGGCGGGGTGATGAACCCCATCACCAACGGCCCCCTGTTTGCCCTGCTGCAGAGCAAGGTGGCCCCCGACATGCAGGGGCGCGTCTTCACCCTGGTGACCAGCTTCGCCAACGCCATGATCCCGCTGTCTATGTTGATGGCCGGCCCGCTGGCTGAGGCTTTCGGCATCCGCTTCTGGTACTGGGGCGGCGCCATCGGGTGCATGCTGCTGGGCCTGGCCGGCTTGTGTATCCCGGCCGTGATGCACATCGAAGAGGACCGGCCGTCCGCAGCCCTGGGGGGCGTGGAGGCCGGGGAGACGGCGCTCTAGAGGGGGTTATGAACTCCCCTCGCTCCGGCGGCCGTGTCCGGTCGGGCGCGGAGGCCCGACCGGCTGAAAGAAGGGGCTCTGCGGCTTGGGGGAGACCTTGCTCGGGGTATACGTACCCCATGGCAAACGGGGTATGCCCGAGGCGGCACGGGTAAGCCAGCGTCCCTGGCCGGCCGGGTTCGGTCGGGCGTACCCCTAACGGGGCACTTTGGAAGCCCGACCTGCTAATAAACAAGGGCGAATTTCATCCTGGCACTGTGCTCTGCGGCCTGGGGGAGACCGGCCTGGCGTAGGTTGGCTAGAGCGATCCGGCAAAGCACGCCCCCCCATCGCGGAGGCAGGTCACCTCCGCGCCCCGGCCCGCCCGCGCCGGAAGCGAAAGCCAACTTTCATGGTCGCGAGCGGATCACCGGGGTATGCCCGAGGCGATGCGGGTCAGCCGGCATCCATTGCCGGCCATGTTCGGTTGGGCGTACCCTGGCGGGGCATAATAATGGAAGCCCGACCGGCTGATTAATATGGGCGATTGCTTTCGGTAGGGTGCGTTGCCAACGCACCTCTTTTCCGGTCGTACCGGCCCCTGAGTGGAACAAAGCGGTCGTTCTCCCGTTCCCGCGCGGATCATTGGGGCATGCCCGAGACGGCGCGGGCAAGCCGGCATTCCCTGCCGGCCATGTTCGGTCGGGCGTACCCTTGCGGGGCACTTTGGAAGCCCGACCTGCTAAAAGAAGTGGGGAATCTGGCGGGCAAGATAACCCCCTATCGGGGCACTTTGGAAGCCCGACCTGCTAATAGAAATTGGCCCTTTTTACCCCTACGGGGCGCTTTGAAAGCTCGACCGGATGAAAAAGCAGATGATCCATGTCATTGCGTTCTCCCCGAGGGCAATGCCCTTGGTGTTTTTACCCGAGGGCTCGCAATCTCCACCCGTGGCGGGTGGCGCGGCTATCGAGAGCGTGTGATGAGTTTTGAGCCGAGGGGGGTAGACGCTCGACATGGATCGAAAGGCGTACCCGGGTGATGACCGCGAGGATGGATGGGCTTGTATAGCCCCGTACCTGACCTGCCTGGCGTTTGCCAGGCTGCTCAAACCCTGTGTTCATCGCATGGCTCATGTCCTATAAGTTCATGACACCCTCTAGAATCTCGCCAGGGGAGTAATCCAAAACCGGCGCCTCTTACCCAAGAGGCGCCGGTGGGGTTATTCGTAGGGGATTAGTTCAAACGGCCGTCCGGATGTTTCAGATAGCCGAGCATGGGGTCCGTGACCAGGGGCACCACGTCGCCGATCATGTGCGGCATGAGGTTATCCATCACCTTGGGCATCAGGTCCGGCATTTGAGCGGCCATATAATCGGGCATGGGTACCTGCCCGGCCACGCGTTCCAGCATGACCGGCATGACCTTGGGCATCATCAAGGGCAGCAGGCGGGGGAAGAGCAGCGGGAACATAGGCTTCATCAAGTCCAGCGCCCCGGGCAGGTTCTTGCCCATGAAGCGCATCATCCCGCCCATACCCAGGGGCATGGCGTCGATCAGCTCCGGCCACATGGTGCCCATCAGGTCGGCGAAGCCCTGGGGGGTCATCAGGGCGATCATGGCCTCGAAGACGGCCCACTGGGCCTTGACCTCGGGGTGCGGGTCGGGCAGCTGGTAGCCCAGCGCCTGGGCGGCAAAGGCGGCCAGGTCGACCACCTCGACGGGCACCTGGCGCTTGTCGGCCGAAACGCGCAGCTGGAACTCGCAGCAGGGACACAGGGCCAGGACTTTCTGAGCCCCGGCCTCCACGGCCTCGTCCAGGCGGTTCTCGCCGATCCCGGCGGCCACATCGGGCTCTTTGATCAGGGTCAGCACCGAGCCGCAGCAGTGCGCTTGCTGGCGGTTGTGGCTCATCTCCACCAGGTTGACGTTGGGAATGGCTTTGATCAGGTCGCGCGGCGGCTCGTAGACGCCCGAGACGCGCCCGATGTGACAGGAGTCGTGCCAGGTGACGGTCTGCTGGGGCAGGTCGTTGGCCGGGAATTGGAACTCGCCGGCGCGGATCTGCTCGGTGACCACCTCGCTGTAGTGCCGGGCTTCGATCTCGTAAGGGATGCCCAGTTTTTCGGCCCAGGTGGGATAAACGTGGCGCCACATCATGTCGCAGGCCGGGCAAGAGCTGATCACCGTGTCGGCGCCGGCGGCCTTGACCGCGGCCAGGTTGCGTTGCATGATCTCGACGAACACGTCCCACTTGCCGGCCACCAGCATGGGCGTGCCGCAGCAGTTCTCGGCCTGGCCCAGGTAGGTAAAGTCCACCCCGGCGGCGTCCAGCAGCTTGACGCTGGCGATGCCGATGTCGTTTTCCACGTAGCTGGCCGTGCAGCCGGCGAAATAGACGGCCTTGGCCTTGTGCTCGGGGCCGTGTTTGTCTTTCAACTCTGCGGGGAACCAGTTGTCGCGGTCTTTGCGATAGCCGGCCCAGATGTCGCCCTCGGCGGTCACGGCGGCGGCCATCATCTCGAAGGGCGGGAAGGTCATGCGCCGGTCTTCGTGGATCAGGCGGCCGCGCAATTTCATCCACGAAGGCTCGATGGGCAGGGCGGCCGAACAGCGGTCGTTGCACAGCTCGCAGGTGGTGCACACCAGGAAGGTGTCCACGGCCTGCTGGTCCCATTCCTCGCGGCCTTCCAGGTATTCACGCAGCCAGTACCACTTGCCGCGCGGGCTCTGGCTTTCCCAGCCGCGGCCGTAGAACTGGTCGCATTCGTCCACGCAGTAACCGCACTGCGAACAGGCGTAGGCATACCATACCACGTCGGCGGGGATGCCGCGCACGTCCTGGGTGGGGCGCTCGCCCACTTCTACCTCCACGGCGTTGCCGAACAGGCGCGCCAGCGGCTCGAAAGCGCCGGCCAGCTGCATGAAGGTGCCCAGGGCGCTGCCGGAGATGACCTTGCCCGGGTTCATGATCCCGGCCGGGTCGACCTGCTGCTTGAAAGCCTTGATGCGCTCGAGGCGCGCTTTGCCCAGCACCCGGTTGGCCTTATTGGCAAAGTACAAGCCGGTGGAATAGGCTCGCCCGCCGTTCTGCTCGGCGATGCGGATCACGGTCAGGGCCAGGGCGAAGACGAAGTTGTAGCTCCATTTGCGCTGGTCACTGGGGATGAAGCCCAGGATGACCACTTCGGGCTTGCCGTTGGCGCCCGAGCGCAGCACCACGCCCTCTTTGACCAGCGGCTGGCCGATCTTCTTGCTGATCTGTTCCAGCACGCGCCCCAGGTTTTCCAGGGGCACCACCACTTCGGTAGGCACCAGCGAGGGGCCCAGGCGCTTGACCTGCATCAACTTGAAGCGCGTTTCCCACTCGTGGCGGGCGATGCGCTCGTCCAGCACACGGACGGGGTAGGCGCTCAGCAGCTCAGGTAGGGCGGCGCGCACCTGCTGGCTGTGGCTGGCGCGCACGGCCAGGGTGAGGATAAACTCGGCCGGCAGGTCCACCTTGTGCCCTACGGGGTGGCCCAGGTGTTCCTGCTGCGGGGAGAGGTTCTTGAGTTCGGCCATCTTGGGATTGATGAACATCATCGACCAGATGGGCAGGTCGGCGGCGACCAGGCTCTCGATCATGGCCTGGAAGGTAACCGGGTTGGAAACGCCGATGGAGATCACGTCCAGGGGTTCGTTGGGTTGGATGCGCAGGGTCACCTGGGAGATCAGGCCGGTGATGCCCTCGGCGTCGGAGACCAGCTCCAGCTCGGGGCCCTGGAAGGTGCGCACCTCACCACCGGGCAACACCAGGCGAGCCGAGATGACGTTCTGGGCGAAGGTGCCAAATTCGTACGAGCCGTAACCGGCGCCGCCTTGTGCCAGCCAGCCGCCCACCGTGGAGGAAGGATAGCTGGAGGGATACAGGCGCAGGGTCATGGCGTGGGCCTGCAGGTAGCGGTCCAGCTGTTCCCAGGTGATGCCGGGCTGCACGGTGACCGTCTGGGCGACCGTGTCCAGGGCCAGCACGTCCTTCAGGGCATAGAAGTCAACCACCACGCCCTGTTTGACCGGCAGCACCCCGCCATAACCAGAGGTGGCTTTACCGCGCGGGGTGAGGGGCACGTGATGCTGGCCGGCCCATCGGACTAACGCTACCAGTTCTTCTTCCGTCTGGGGTTGGGCCACGGCGTCAGGCAGCGTGGAGCCGATCAGCGGCTTGACCATGCCGGGCATGGCGCCCACGTCGTGGCCGTACAGCTTGCGTTCTACCCGGTCGGTGTTGACCCGGGGCAATACAGATAAAAGAGATTCCTGAAGCTGGGGTTCCATGCATACCTCTTTCGATCAGAATTGGGTCATCTCGGCAATACGTTGTAAACGGTCTACAAAACCGGCGCGCTCTTTGAGAATGCTGGCGATGGCGGCCGTCAGTTTGGATAGCCAGGACTTGACCAGCACCAGGCGGGCGGCGTCCATCACCGGCACGTCCAGGGCGCTGCGTAACAGGTCGCGCCCGTTGAGGCCGTACTCCCCGGCCAGGCGCTGCAGGCGGTCGCGCATACGTTCGTCCTGGAGGGGGTGGTGGGCCTGGGGGCCGATCAGAATGCGCCCTACCGGTGCGCCGTCTTCCTGGAGCTCAGCCCACAGGTAGATCATCCCGGCGTGACAGGCGAAGGGGCCGGGGAGCCCGGCGCGGGCCAGCTCCTGCCAGGATTGGGCGCAGGCCTGGCGGCCCTGCGGGGTAGATTGCACCTGGCGGCAGAACTCGCAGGGATGGCTCATCTCGGTCAGGGGGTTGCCTTGCGGGTCGAGGACGATGGCGCTGGTCTGGCTGAGGTCGGTAAACAGGTCCTGGATGGTCTGTACGCAGTGGGCGGGGAAAGGCGGCCGTCCGCCGGCATCGGTGGACGGGGTGGGCGGGGCGCCGTCGAGCAGCTGGGCCACTTCTTTGGGCGTAAAGCGCCACTGCTGGCCGATTTTGACGCCCTTGAGGCGGCCGTCTTGCAGCATGCGGTAGATGGTGATGCGGTCTACCTTGAGCATTTCCTGTACTTCGCGGGTGGTGAGCAAATCGGGCATGAGGTCCTGCGCTGGGAAAGCCTGGGTCCCTGCCTTGATGCGGGCGGCAGAGAATTGCGTTGATATATAGTGATATAGTATGTTATCGTGATAAATATCACAAGTGACAAATGGATTAAGGCGCTATGACAAATGACGTGGCGCGCGGGCAGGCTGCCAGAAGGGTGGCGGAATGAAGGGGGGGAGAGGGGGCTACTTCAACAGCAGCAAGAGGGCCTGGGCCAGCAGGATCTTGAGGATCATGGCCAGGGGGTAGACGCTGGCGTAGCCCACGTTGGGCAGCTCGCTGCGGGTCTGTTCCAGGCCGAAGCCCAGCACGGCGGGCTGGGTCTGCATGCCGGCCAGGATGCCCACCAGGATGCCCATGGGGACGTGCAGGCGGCGGTAGCCGATCCACAGGGCGGCCAGGCTGGCCAGGAAGGTGATCACCGCGCCGGCCAAGAAGATCTCCTGCCCGCCGCCGTTGGCCAGGGTATTGAAGAAGGCGTAGCCGGAGCGGGTGCCGATGCCGGCCAGGAAGAGGATCAGGCCGACCTGGCGCAGGGTCAGGTTGGCGCTGTAGGGGATCTGCCACACCAGGCTCCCGGTGCGCCCCAGGGCGCCCAGCACCAGGGAGACCAGCAGCGGCCCGCCGGCGATGCCCAGGTGCAGCACCACGCCGCCGGGCAGGGGGATGGGCACCATCCCCAGCAGCAGGCCGATGCCCAGGCCCAGGCTGAAGCTGAGCACGTCGATTTCGCTGACCGCCCGGTAAGAATCACCGAAGAAGGCCCGGATGCTTTCCATCTGGCCGTGGGGGGCCACCACGCGGACCTGGTCGCCCAGGCCCATGACCGTCTCGCCGTGGGGGATGAATTCCACGTCGCCCCGGCGCATGCGCGTGATGGTGGCGGTGAAGTGATTGTACAGGTCCAGGTCTTTGATCTGCCTGCCGGCCACGTCGCTGTTGGAGATCCAGAAGCGGCGCTTGTCGAACTGGCTCAGGTCGAACTCCAGGTGCTCGGCGACGCTCTCGCCCAGGCCGGCGGCGGCGTCCTGGATGGCCTCCTGGGGGCCGATCACGTTGACCAGGTCTCCCGGTTGCAGGACGGTCTGGCCGGTGACCAGGCTGGTATCGCTGCCGTGGCGCAGGCGGCCGAAGATCACGTTCCAGCGGCGCGCGCTCATCAGGGCCGCCACCGGGGGCAGCCCGGCGGCGGTTACCCGCAGGGTCCGGTTGTGGATGGGCTCGTTGAGGGTGGTGCTGTCTTCGACCTGGCGGTTCTCGACGGCGTAGTCTACCTTCCACAGGCGTTGGGCGACATAAATGGAGAGGATCATGCCCAACACCCCGAAGGGGTAGGCGATGGAGTAAGCGATGACCGGCTCGGCCTGGAGTTGTTCCACCAGGCCGGGCGGGGCGCTGCTCTTGATGTTCTCCACCACGCTGGCCAGGGCGGGGGTATTGGTCAGGCTGCCGGCGAACAGGCCGGCCGTGGTGGGGCCGTCCAGGCCGAACAGGGCGTGGGCCAGCCCGGCCAGCAGGGCGGCCAGCAGCAGGACGACGCCCACCAGCAGGTTGTAACGCAGGCCGCGGTGGCGCAGCGAGGAAAAGAACATGCTGCCGCTGCTCAGCCCGATGGCGTAGACGAACAACACCAGGCCGAGGGAATAGACGACTTCGGGGAGTTTCAGGTCCGGGTCCAGCCCGCCGATGGCCAGGCCGACGAACAGCACGGCGGCCACACCCAGGCTGGCGCCGCCGATGCGGATACGCCCCAGCGGGTAGCCGATGCCGGCGACGACGAAGAGCAGCAAGATGGGGTTGTCGCGCAGTACCTGGACCAACATGCTCATTGCATCAGGAATCTCAGGCTGGCCAGGGCGGCGAACAGGACCAGCTCCACGGCGGTAGTGAGCCACAGGCGCGCGGCCGGGTTCTGGTCGCGCAGCTCGTACCCGCCCGCCTGGGGCTGGATCTTGTAGATGGGCCCGGCGAACCAGGCGAAGATCAGGCCGCCCACCAAACCGCCCATGTGGCCCCAGTTGTCGATCCCCGGGGAAAGGCCCAGGGCCAGGTTGATCAGCACGATGACGCCCACGTTGATCAGCATGGAGGTGGCATTCTTGCCGAACAGGAAGCGGTTCTTCAAGATGAAGATGCCCTGGGCAGCGATCAGGGCGAAGATGGCGGTCGAGGCGCCCAGGGAAGCGCTGGTAGAGAACAGGAAGGAAAATACGTTGCCGGCAAAGCCACCGATCAGGTAGAGGAGCAAAAAGCGCCGGCTGTTGTAGTAGCGTTCCAGCCCGGGGCCGATGACGTACAGGGCGTACATGTTAAAGCCGATGTGGATCAGCGAGCCGTGCAGCAAGATGGGGGTGATCAGGCGCCACACCTGT
>JAAZNB010000507.1 GCA_012798515.1 Chloroflexota bacterium | reverse complement strand
TGCGGGAATGGGCCATCGTGCTGGGCCTGTCCCTCGTCCCGGCCCTGTGCGAAGAGATCATGAAATTCTTCCTGCGCCGCAAGGATCGCCTGGCCACCGTGGTGGAATGACCCGGCCGCGCTCAACGGGGCCCGCTCCAGCCGGCGTTGCACAGGGCGGGTAAGCCGGCGTCCCCTGCCGGCCATGTTCGGTCGGGCGTACCCCTGCGGGGCATAATAATGGAAGCCCGACCTGCTGAAAAAATAATGGTCGGGCATACCCCTACGGGGCACCTTGGAAGCCCGACCTGCTGAAAGGAGAGGTTCTGCGGCCTGGGGGAGACCAACCCGGCGTAGGTTGGCTAGAGCGGGTAGCAAAACGCGCCCCGCCGTCACAGTGGCAGGCCATCCCCGCGCCCCGGCCGGCCCGCGCCAGGAGCGAAAGCCAACTTTCACGTTCCCGAATGGATCATTGGGGGTATGGCAGAGGTGGGACGGGTAAGCCGGCGTCCCCTGCCGGCCATGTTCGGTCGGGCATACCCCTACGGGGCATAATAATGGAAGCCCGACCGGCTAGAAAGAAGGGGCCCTATGGCCCGGCTTCGTCCAACAGGCGTTTTTCGCCTTCCAGGGCGCGCAGCGGGGCGATGTCCTGGGTCACCTCGAGGGCGCCGCGGTAGCGCCCATCCGCGTCGTGCAGGGCAAAATAGCGAATGTGCACAAAGCGTGGGCCCAGGTGGACCCAGAATTCGGCCGTCTCCCGCCCCCCGGCGCGAAAATCATCCAGGATGCGCTGCACGCGGTCCACGCTGCGCGGGGGATGGCAGTTCTGCACTTTACGCCCGATGATAGCCGGCGTGCGCTCGAAGATGCGCGCCCGTGTCTGCGAGAAATAACACACCCGATCGTCCTCATCGACAAAAGTGACGTCCACGGGCAGGCTGCGCAGCAGCAGGTCGATCTGCTCCAGGGACAGCGCCCCGGTATGCAACGACAGGGCCGTCTCCTCACCCCGGGTGAGGACGCCGGCCAGGCCTGCCGCGGCGTGAAGGCCGGTGGCGGTCACCGGCGCCCATTCGCTGCCGGGCGCCACCAGGAAATAGCCCAACTCGTCCTCCTGGCCCCGGATGGCGGCCCAATCGGACTCTTTCAGCTGCGAAAGCGCCGCCGGAAAGAGGATCTTTTCTTCCTTATAGACCATGCCCCGGATGGCCTGGGCGACTTCGGCGAAGGACACCTGGAGCTGCGCCAGGCCGGGCATGCCCAGCTGCCCCTGGGTGCGGACCCGGCGCAGCCGGCTGCGGATACTGTCGTGGAGGCCCCACATCACCTTGGAAGGCCCTTGAAAACCGTAGCGCTCCAGGTAGGGGAACAACAGGTTCTCCTTGCGCAGGTAATGGCGGTCGATTTCGACCAGGCGCTCTAACTGGAGCATGAAGGTGTGCAACCGCACCGGGCTTTCCTCGTCCACGGCTTCTTGCAGGGTCTGGCACATCTGCTCCAGCATGCGCAGGGCCACCTGGTTCTCGTCGTTGAAGGTGTGCAGCGG
>JAAZNB010000506.1 GCA_012798515.1 Chloroflexota bacterium | reverse complement strand
ATCTATCCGACGGTGAGGCGGGGGCGGTACTGTAGGGCCTCGGCCAGGTGGTGGGTGGCGATCTGGTCGCAGCCGGCCAGGTCGGCGATGGTGCGGGCCAGTTTGAGGATGCGGTGATAGGCGCGCGCCGAGAGCTGCAACTGGCTCATGGCGCTCTTCATCAACTTGAGCCCGTCATCGTCCAGGGCACAGAACTGGCGTACTTCGGCCGGACGCATGTCGGCGTTACAGGTAATGTCGCCCCCGAAGGGAGAATCGTTCTGGCCAAAACGCTGGCGCTGTAGGGCGCGGGCCGCCTCGACCCGTTCCCGCACCGTGCTGGAGGGCTCACCCAGGCGGCTGTCGCTCAGCTTTTCGTACTCAACCCGCGGCACCTCGATGTGGATGTCGATGCGGTCCAGCAGCGGGCCGGAGATGCGTTTCTGGTATTTGGTCACCACACCCGAGGAGCAGCTGCACGCCCGCACCGGGTCGCCGTAGTACCCGCAGGGACAGGGGTTCATGGCAGCCACCAGCTGAAAGTTGGCCGGGAAGGTCAACGAGCCCTGGGCGCGGCTGATGGTGACAAGCTTGTCTTCCACCGGCTGGCGCAGCACTTCCAGGACGCGCGGGCCGAACTCGGGCAGCTCGTCGAGGAACAATACACCGCGATGGGCCAGGGAAACCTCGCCGGGATGCGGCCAGTTGCCGCCGCCGACCAGGCCGGCGTGCGAGATGGTGTGGTGTGGGGAGCGGAAGGGGCGCGAGCCGATCAGGGGCACGTCAGAAGGGAGCTGGTCGGCCACGGAATAAATACGGGTGACGTCCAGGGCTTCCTCGATGCTCATGCGGGGCAGGATGGAGGGCAGGGCTCGCGCCAGCAGCGTCTTGCCCGAGCCGGGCGGGCCGATCATCAACAGGTTGTGCCCACCCGAGGCGGCCACTTCCAGGGCGCGCTTGACGTGTTCTTGCCCCTTGATTTCACGAAAATCGGTCTGGACGAACACTTCGACCGAGCTGGCCTCCACGGCGGGATGGCTGGGCAGGCTGATGCGCCCGTTGAGATGGGTGACCAGTTCTCCCAGGGACTCCACCGGGATGACCTCCAACCCGGGGATCAGAGCCGCCTCCGCGGCGTCACTGGCGGGCACGAAGACGCGTTTGAAGCTTTCCTGGCGGGCCACGGCGGCCATGGGCAGCACGCCGCGCACGTGGCGGACACTGCCGTCCAGCGACAGTTCGCCGATTACCAGGCTGTCTTGTAACGTTTCGGGGGAGATTTGTTCGGTGGCGACCAGCACGCCCAGGGCGATGGGCAGGTCGTAAGCCGGGCCTTCTTTGCGCACCGAGGCCGGGGCCAGGTTGACGGTCACACGCTTGCGTGGATAGAACAACCCGGCGTTCTTGATAGCCGCCTGAACACGTTCGCGGCTTTCTTGAACAGCGGTGTCGGGAAGGCCCACGATGACAATCGAGGGCAAGCCTTGTCCGGTGTCTACTTCAACTTCAACGATGACGCCATCCAGGCCGATTACAGCGCAGGAGTAGACGCGAGCCAGCATGGGTTAAGTGTAGGGCCGGGTGGATTTTAAGTCAACGGTTATGCCAGGGAAAAAACGGGGCAGTCTGCCGGCCGGGCCAGAAACCCGGCCGGTGTACTACTGCTGAGTAATTGTGCCCCCCAAGCGCCCCATCCGGTGTGCTCCTTTTTTTCACAGGGAGAGGGCCTGGGAAAGCCTGGCGCCTGAGCAGAACCCGATTGGGGCCGGGAAGCATCCCGGGCCCCAAAGACGGGACGGCCATGTTTAGCCGGCGGCGGAGCTATTCGCCACCCTGGGAATTCGGTGGCTGGGCTGAGTCGTTTGTTTTCTCTTCCAGATGGATCTGCACCACCCGCCGGTTGACGTTCAATTTGTAGGGTTCCTCGTCCCTGTCCGGCTCCTCCTCCGGGGTTGTGGGGGCGCCAGGCAGTGGGTCGGGTTGGACCGGTTCCCCTTCAAAATCGAATTCCCAGTCTCCTTCGATATGCCGGTCTTTGAACTGCTTCAGGGGGATAATCACTGTAGGCACCGTTTCCGGGTCGGGGAAAAAGCCGATGTTCCTGGCTTCCAGGAAGCGCTGCAGGAACCCTTTCCGCAGGGCATCACCCTGGCAGGCTTTGGGGGGCTTACCGTCCGGTCTTTCGTCCGGAGAAGAGGGAATCATCTCGACGATGCCCGCTTCCGTCAGGCTATATTCCTCCAGCAGCAGGCGGACGAGGCTGAAATATACCAGCGCGTCTGCCGGGAGGAGGTCGTCCTTCTTCTCGGACGGCATTGTCTGTTTGTAAAAAGCTTGCAACAGCTCCTGTTCATAGCCCTCGTCCAGCTCTTCGATCAATTGCCGATAGTAAATATCCAGGGAAGCCACCTGCTTCTCCCGCAGGCGCAACAGGTGACTATCCAACAATAGACAGCCGGAAAGAGCATTGGCAACGTCGCAGATCGAACTGACCCGTTCGACCAGGGGACGGCCGTCCAGGAGCCGGTCGCCATATTCACCCGACTGCCAGGTCTTCTGGAAATGGATGGCGTAGAAACTGTTGATGTCGTTGGTTTCCGGTGTGCGGACAAATTCCAGGCACAGCATGTCTTTGGCCATGGTCCCATACGAATAGGGGTTGAACAGAATGTGGTCGCCGACGCGCACGGTGAAGACGGTAGGGCTGCCCCGGTAGAAACGGATCTTGGCGTACCTGGCAAAGTCGTTTTTGAGCTGCTCTACCAGGGCGTGCGCCCCGTTGAAACCGGCGGAGCGTTCCCCCGGGGTGACCGGCAATAAACGAGGGCCAGCCGGGAGGGGGCCGGCGTGCAGGTATGCAATCAGGGTGTTCAGGGCTTGTGGTCCACCGGGGGCTTGCAGGCAGCGTTTCCAGGTCTCTTCCTGGGATAAAAAGCTTCTGGCAGCCTCGACCAATAAGAACAGTGTGCTGCGGAAGATCTCGACTTCGATGTGCCCGTTGGAACGCCCCTCGATGGAGCGGCGCAGGTGAGCCAGGGAAGGGTGGGTAAGGATGTACTTGAAACGGTTGGGATATTGGATGTACAGTTTGCGCCACTGGTGGTTGATGGGGTAATCGTCTCCCAGGGTGCTGCCGATCAGACCTTTGGCCGAACTGGAGACCACTTCGATGTAGTGCTCGTTTTCCTTGTTATCGACTTCCAGGCGGTGTTGGAGCAGGTATGCGTCGGCAATGGTGAGGAAATTTTTCAAGGCATATTCCCGGTTGGAGTAACACATGGTCAACCCGGTCTTCTTGAACACGTCTAACTGTTTCTCGATGTTCATCAGGTTCTGGGCCAGCTCGCTAAACTTGGCCGATTGTTCCCTGGTCAGGTTTTCAAAATGCTGTTTTTGTTCTGCCCTCTGGTGATTGCCCCACACCCCTTCCAGGATATAGGTCGTCATGGCGGTGGCGAACAGGCCTACACTCAGGTCGGACAGCCCGTTGCGCAGCATGACATTGGAGATCGCCTGGGTATTGCTCAATATGACCAGGATCAGGCCGGCCAACATCAAAGACAATAAGATACCGTTCTGATATTTCTGTAACAAGCTGGATGAATTGCCCTGGTTTTTTCCCTGCGGGGCGCTGGAATGATGTACGTCGCTGTCCGTTTCCATGCTGAATCTCCGATTCATACGGGTGAATAGGTACGCGGGGGAATCACTTAAAACGACAGGCAGTAATGATCGGTTTGGCATTGATCCGTTTGGGTTGTCCCCCCTGCCTGGATCCAATCTGCATCCTGACTTGAAGAATGAAGATATCGATTTCACTTCCCTGTACTATTATAGCGATCCTGGAGAGCGCGGCTAGTGGAGAAAAGGCGATTCGTAGACTGTTAGCATACTGTTACCCTTTTGTTGACCTGGTTTTAAACTCCCCGCACTAAAATGAATACAGCTTTTCCACAACGTTTTGTGTTTCTATTATGGCATTGCTGCAACATTCAGTGTTCCCACTACCTCAGCACATCGAAGCCAGAACATGCTGAACCATAATTATCGTAACCTAAATATCCATTCCACAATTTGTGACCTTCCCCTCCACGACTGTATCGTAGCGCTCACCTGCACCGGCGAAGTGGTGGCGCAGAAGTTCGAGCAGTATTCCGAACTGCCGGGCGTGATCGTGCTCAACGGTGAAAAGGTGGTGGGTCTATTATCGCGGCGCAAATTCCTGGAAAACGTTGGCCGGCCCTTCGGCGTAGACATCTACATGAAACGGCCGATCAAGGTCTTGATGGACAAGATTTCCTCGGACGTCTTGATCCTGGATGAAACCTGTTCGATCAGCGATGCCTGCCAGAGCGCCCTGGGGCGCCGCCCGGAGTGCGCATACGATCCACTGATCGTCCGGCGCCACGATGGGGCGCTGCGGTTGTTGGACCTCAACCCCCTGTTGTTAGCCCAATCCCAACTGCTGTCTCTCTCGATCAGCATCGTCCAGCAGCAAAAAGAAATGTCCGAGTCACTGCGCTCGGCCTGGGGAGATTTCTCCGCCTCGCTCGAGCTCCAGCCGGTTCTGGACGGCATCCTGCAACACCTGGACGACCTGATCGTACATGACTCTGCGGCAATTTACCTGTTGGAAGATGACGTGCTGGGGGTCAAGGCAACCAAAGACACCCCGGCTACGCCAGGCGCTCTTCCCCCGGCTTCCCCGGTCAACGACGACCTGTTCGGGGCGGTCCAGCGGGCGATGAACCCGGTAATCATCAACAACACAGCTACCGACCCGCGCTACGTGGGTGAAGAGGGCCCTGGCGGCGGGCACAGCTGGATGGGCGTGCCCCTGGTGAGCCACGGGCAATTGATCGGCCTGCTGGTCATCGAAGCCCATAAACCCGGCTCGTTCTCGGAAGAGATTGCTGCCCTGGCGCACATCTATGCCAACCAGGCTTCTTTAACCATTCAGAACGCCAGCATGTACCAGTCGGAGACACAGCGCGTGCGGGAAATGGAGGCTCTCTACCGGGCCACCACCTCCCTGGTCTCTACGCTGGAATTCCAGACCCTGTTGGAGCGCATCCTGTCTTCGGCCCTGGACGCAGTCCCTAACATCTGCAGCGGGACGCT
>JAAZNB010000505.1 GCA_012798515.1 Chloroflexota bacterium | reverse complement strand
GCGCTTTGCACCGGGTGAAATCGACGATTTCTACCGGGACATCGGCTTCGCCGACGTCCACGACCTGGGTTTGCCGGTCGCCGTTCCCCTCTTACCCGACGCCGGCTCCGATCCCACCCTGGATGCAGTGGGAGACAGCGCCCTGCGCGTCACACCCATGCACATGGCCATCGCCGCCGCCGGGTTGAGCAATGGCGGGGTACTGAGCTCACCCTTCCTGGTGATGGCGGTGAATACGCCGCAACAAGGCTGGGTGGTGTTACCCACCGGGCAGGGAAAACGCGCCCTCCCCGAAGCGCAAGCCGCCCAGGCCGTGCGTCTCCTGGCCCTCCCGGACCTGCCCGCCTGGCAGAGCCTGGGCACCGCCCAGACCGAAGGCCATCCCCTTACCTGGTACCTGGCGGGCACACTGCCGGAATGGCAGGGCAGCCCGCTGGCGGTCGTGGTCATCCTGGAAGAACGCGACCCCGCCCTGGCGCAAAAAATAGGCAGGAGCATCCTCGAAGAGACGCTCCTGCCATAATGATGCGAGTTGAGTCTGCGGGCAAGCCCGCTCGGGGCTCAGGCCACCACGCGCACGAAGTGGCGTTTTCCCACCTGTAACACCCCCGGACCGGGGAACGGGGCGTTGAATTCCTTGAGCGCTGTACCATCCAGGCGCACCCCATTCTGATCGATCAAACGCCTGCCATCGCTCTTGCTCTTCACCAGATTGTTAGCCAGCAACACGTCCAGCACCGTCTGGCCGGCCTGCAAGCGGTATTCGGGCATCTCGGCCGGTACGTCCCGCTGCTGGAACAGGCGCACAAAGTTGGCCTGAGCCTGCTCGGCTTCTTCTTCCCCATAGAAACTACCCACTACTTCCGCAGCCAGCTTCATCTTGGCATCGCGCGGGTGCAGGCTTCCATCCGCTAACTGCTTCTCCATCCGGGTGACCACGTCCGGCGTCCAGCGCGTCACCAGGCGGGAATAGGTCGGCATGGCCGCATCGGGGATACTCATCACCTTGCCGTACATGTCATCGCCATTGGTGCCGATGGGGATGTGATTTCCCAACGACTTGCTCATGCGGATGACCCCATCCGTACCGGGCAGGATGCTCATGATGATACCGATGTTGGGCTTGGCCCCCAGGTAGGTCATCAGTTTGCGCGCCGCGGTGAGGATATTGAACAACTGGTCGGTGCCCCCTACCTGGATGTCGGCGCGCAGGGCATAGGCGTCGTAGCCCTGCATGATGGCGTAAAAAGTCTCGTGCAGGTAGACCGCGTCGCCCTTTTCCCAGCGCAGCTTGAAGTTCTCCCGGGTGATGAACTGCTGGATGGTGAAATTCGAGGCCAGGTGGATCAGCTCGGCGAAGGATAAGCTCGACAGCCATTCGGCGTTATAGCGCACCACCGTTTTTTCCGGATCCAGGATACGGAAGGCCTGCTCGGCGTAGGTGCGGGCGTTCTCTTCTACTTCTTCCGGCGTCAGCCGGGGGCGCAGTACATCTTTGTCGGATGGGTCGCCGATCAGCGAGGTAAAATTGCCGATCAGGAAGGTGACTTCGTGACCTAATTCCTGAAACTGGCGCAGTTTACGCATCGTGATGGTATGGCCAAGGTGCAGGTCAGCCTTGCGAGGATCATAACCACAATAGACGCGCAGCGGGCGGCCCTCCTGTCTGGCTTCGATCAACCGCTCCCGCAGTTCTTTCTGCATAGCCTGTTTCAACGTTTCGTCACCGTACTCGGTTCCCTGCATCAGGTATGCAACTTGTTCGTCAATGTTCATCTCAACCTCCTGTGGTTATGGCGCTACGCTGCCAGCAAAACGGCTGCTCATCAGCAGCCGCAGCCAGTAACGAATTATAACGGATTATCGCCCGGCATGCCAAACAAAGCACGCCCCATTGGGATCAATTGGGCCTGGCCAGGTCGGCCAGCGCCTCCTCGATCGAGGGGAAATGAAAGGCGAACCCCAGGGCCAGCAGCCGCTCGGGCAGCACCCGTTGGCCTTCCAGGACCAGCAGGCTCATCTCCCCCAGCAAGACCTGTAATGCCCAGGCCGGCGCCGGCAGCCAGTAGGGGCGGTGGAAGGCCCTGGCAAGCGCTCGCCCAAAATGGCGCATGGGCACCGGCTCTGGACCGGTCAGGTTGTAAGCGCCCTCGGCCTGGGGATGTTCCAGCAGGAAACGGATGGCCCGTACTTCGTCCAGCACATGGATCCAGGACCAGTACTGGTTCCCCCGTCCCAGCGGCCCTCCGGCGAAGAGCTGGAAGGGCAGCAGCATGCGCGGGAACGAGCCACCCTGCCGCGCCAGCACCAACCCGGAGCGCAGGCGGATCCGCCGCACACCCTGGGTCTCAACCGCCCGAGTCGATTCCTCCCACGCCACAGCCACCTGAGCCAGATAATCTTTCCCGGGAGGCGCCTCCTCGTTCACTGCACGCTCGTCCAGGGCCCCATAATACCCCACCGCCGAGGACTGCAACAGGACGGCCGGCTTGTGAGCGCTGCGTTCCACCGCCTCCACGATGGCCTGCCCGGCTTTCATACGGCTGTCCAGGATACGCTGTTTCTGGCCAGCCGTCCAACGCCGGGCGCCGATGTTCTCACCCGCCAGGTTGATGATGGCGTCCGTTTGCTCCAGGTGCGTCCCCCAGCCGGCTGCCGTCTCTGCATCCCAGGCCAGCCAGTCTACGGCCCCGTCTGAGGATGGAGCCGGTGGCCGGCGGGTCAGCACGGTCACGTGGTGCCCGCCGCGGGCCAGTTCAGGGATGAGAAAGCGTCCGATAAAGCCCGTTCCGCCCGTAATAAGGATCTCCATGCTGGATATTCTCCCGTCCGCAACAATCTCTTAATCTGGCCTTTACATTTATTTCTCAAGATGACAAAAACAACTCGTGCTATAATTTTGTGAACGGAGCACCTATGTCGGAGTCTGTTCTTGTATTGAACGCCAACTTTGAACCCATCAATGTGTGCAACATGCGGCGGGCGATTGGGTTGATCCTGGCCGACAAAGCCGCATTGGTCCTGGATGGACGGGGCCTGATCATGACTGCCAATCGCGGCTATCCCAGGCCATCCATCATCCGTCTACAGAACATGATCCATCGCCCCAGGCCACAATTGAAGCTCACCCGGCGAGAGGTATTCCGCCGCGACGGCTACCTGTGCCAGTATTGTGGGAAGCGCACCCTGGATCTCACCATCGATCACGTCATTCCCCGCCACATGGGCGGCCCCCACACCTGGACCAACGTGGTGGCGGCCTGCTCGCAGTGTAACCACCGCAAAGGCGGCCGCACCCTGGATGAGGCCCACATGCACCTCCTGCGCCAGCCCATCGAACCGCCCAGCTCGGCTTTTTACATTTTTGGCAAACACCTCAACGAGAACAAGGAGTGGGAACCCTTCCTCTCCGGTTGGTAAATTTCATTGAATCTTGATCTCCATGAGGTCACGCGCCAGCTCCACCGGGCCATCGAACACCCGCTGGGCTTCCTCCACCAGGCGCTCGCCAAGTCCCTTCTCCGTGGCATAATGAATTAAATACAGCTCACCTGCCCCCGACTGGCAGGCAGCCTGCGCTGCCTGCACCGCCGAGGAGTGCCCTACATATTCCCCCGAGGCTTCGTGGATGAGGATGTCGGCGTTGCGCGCCAGGTCGATTACCTGCGGGCAGGGAGAGGTGTCACAGGAATAGGCCACCACCTTGCGCGGCCCGGAGAATTCGAAACGCAGCCCGATGGTCGGGATCATGTGTTTCACCGGCGAGCTAAAAATGCGCAGTGCGGAATCATCCAGCAGCAGCTGTAAATCTTCGTCGGCCACCACGTTGAATTCAACCGGGTAAAAATCCGGCCAGCGTTTCCATTCGAACAGTTCCATCATGGCCTTAAAACGTTCGATGGTGTAAGCCAGGCCATAAATCGACAGCGGGGTTTTCCGCCCCAGGAGCCACATATCCATCAACAATAAAGGAGCATTGGAAATATGGTCCGGGTGGAAATGGGTCAGCACCAGATCGGTCACTTCTACCAAAGGCAGGCCGAGCCTTTGAAGGCGCTGTACAGGACTGGTGCCACAGTCCACCATGATATTACGTTCGCCGGCCTGGACGAACAAGCTGGCATTTTCGTGCTCTTCGTCGGGAATTGCATTGGCGCTGCCGAGGATGATAATTTTCCCCATTTCTCCGCCTCCATACTCAATCAAGACAATAATTTGTTCTGGACCGGGCTCACTACCGTGGCTGGGAAAGATAGCCTCTGTAAAATGAGGCGCTGTAAAAGCCGGCCTCAGAACTGGTGAAATAAAAATAACACAATTTGCGGCGTGACCCAGGCTTCGATCATGGCCGCGACCAACAACAGCGGGAGGACCAACCCTATCATTACTTTAAACCAATCGGCCAAAGCCATCAACCAAACTTCACCTACAGTTTTATCGGGCAGCGGGGTGGCAATCAGTGCTCCGGCCCGCAACACTGCCGCGGTGGCGATCACCGCAGCCGGAACTTCGATCACCCCATGGGGCAGGACGAACAAGAGATATCCCCAAACCGGCAGACCGGCGGTACTTAACAGGCCGAACAGATAGCCGCTCACCGCCATGGTGGCAATCAAAGGGATCTGCCCTATGATCCCAAAGGAGAACATACCCAGCAGCATAGCGATGGCCATCACCCGTACGTTGTTAAGCCAGATGCCCAGCACCGGTCGCACGGAAAACGTAGGCCAGATTTGTACCAGTGTGTGCAGCCGCTCCTGGAGGGTCTCCATGGAGAGGTTGTCCAGGGGAATGTAGAAGCGCTGCACTTGCTGGACGCCGACCCACACCCCTATCACCGCCAGAAACAGCGCCAGCAGGATGGGCAATCGCAGTTCGCCCAGGGTGGCGGGCAGCGTCTGGGTGTACCACCGGCGCACATTCCCGGCGCCGCCGCTGAAGCGCTGCCAGAAGGCGCCTGCCATCCAGCGTACGTTGAGCACGTCGATTTCGCGTCCCAGCAGCTCCTCGCGTTGGAAGTGCGCCAGGCCAACCCGCACCAGCAGAACGCTCAACACCGCCAGGCCAAATACTGCCCACCACAGGGTCTGGTAATTGCCCCAGAACATGACCACGCTCTCACCCTGGATCAAGAAAGCGGAGGGGATGATGATAAAACTCGCCAGCAGGTTGGCCGCCCGCACGGAGGTGGCCTGGGTCGAGACCACCACCGCTCCACTGACCATCATTACTGCCTGCACGATCGATAGGGCAACGATCTGGACCAACAGAGGCAGCTCGGGAATAGGCACTCCCACCAGGGCCAGGCCAACCAGGTAGACGGCCATCCCGGTAAAACTGGAGAACAACGGCGGGATGGTGGCCGCCACCAGCTTGCCCAGGTACAGCTGCCAGTCCGCCAGGGGGGTGTTGAGCAAAGGCTCGATACTGCCGCGCTCCTTCTCGCCCACGAAGCTCTCCAGGGCGATCACCAGAGAGACCGAAATGGGGAAAAAGCCCACGATCATCAACAGGAAGGGCACCAGGCGTTCCCCCAGGATGCCGGCCCCGTAGCGATTGACGAATCCCAGCATCTGCTGAGCAGTAAAATTCATCAAAAAAGGGAAAAAGACGGTCAGGCCCAACACCGGGAAGATGATGCGCCAATCGCGAAACTGGTCGCGCACCTCGCGCCGGGTGATGATCATGGCTGCGCCGAGCTGGCGAGACAGGGAGGATTTCATCCTGCCTCCGTCTGCATGGCGGCCAGGTAAGCCTGCTCCAGGCTGCGCTGTACCGGCTGGAAGGCGACCACTTTTAACGACTGCGCCAACAAAGCTGCCAGCAGCCCGGGGATCTCCTCATCAGGCCGGTCGACGTGGAAACGCAGCCGGTCGTCGCCCCTGGCGACCAGGCGCACCCCCGGCGGCAGGCTGTCACCGGCCCACCCGTTGGCGTTCTCCGACAGCCTGGCCTCGTATTCCAGCGGGCCGAGGATGCGTTGCTTCAATCCCTCGGGCGTGTCACAGAACAGGATCTTGCCCCGGCGGATGATAGCCACCTGGTCGGCCAGTTCCTCGGCTTCGGCCAGGTTGTGGGTACACAGAATCATGGCCCGGGAACCATTTACCAGGCTGTGGATGGCATCCCGCACCGTGCGGGCGCTTTCGGGGTCCATGGCCGAGGTCGGCTCATCCAACAGCAGCACCGGCGGGTCGTGCAGCATGGCCCGCACCAGGGCCAACTTCTGGCGCATTCCTTTGGAGTACTCACCCAGGCGTTTCTTGCGCGCCTCGTCCAGCCCGAACTGTTCCAGCAGCCCATTCATGGATGGACGCAGCTGCGCCCGCGACAGGCCGTACAGCTCCCCAAAGAATTGCAGGTACTCTTCGGCGTTCATGCGCCCGTACAGGCCGTGGTGTTCGGTGAGCACGCCGACCACGGCGCGTACTTTCTCGGGCTGGCGGGCCACGTCATACCCGGCCACCATGGCGCGCCCGCGGGTCGGCTTCAAGATCGAGGTCAGCATGCGCACCGTGGTCGTCTTGCCTGCCCCATTGGGGCCCAGGATGACCATCACCTGGCCGGGCGGCACGTGAAGATTAACCCCATCCACCGCTATAAAATCGTCGAAAACCTTGGTCAGATCTTCCGCAAAGATCATATCAATCGATAAACGCGGCCCCTAAAACGAAAATGCCCCCTACCATGGATAGGGGGATGGATTCGGCGCGACGTTACTCGTTTTCATCCTGCTGCTCTGCGACCGGGGCGGGCGTGTCCACCGGGCGGCCGGATCGATGTCGCCAGATGAGAAAAGCAGTTGACGAGATGGCTACGACGCCCATCAGAGTCTGGTTGACGTTCAGACCCGCCACCGGAGAGGGATCCATCCGCAGGAATTCCAGGCAGAACCGGCACACCGGGTAGATGATCAGATAAGTGAGGAAGATGTCCCCTGGTTTCAAGCGCGCTGCCCAGCGCCGTCCCAGCCACAACAGGAAAGCCATGTTGGCCAGGTTGATCAGGGATTCGTACAGGAACAAGGGATGGTAATAAGCGACGTCCTGGTAACCGGGCAAGCGATACTGCGGCTCGATGAAGATCGCCCAGGGCAAGTTGGTGGGCGCCCCATACAGCTCCTGGTTGACGAAGTTACCCCAACGCCCGATGGCCTGCGCCAGGGCCAACCCCGGGGCGATGATGTCCACCCAGGTCCCAAAATTCACTTTTTTATTGCGTGTGTACAGGTACAGGGCGATGATACCGCCAATGACCGCTCCCGGAATGCCCACACCGCCGTTCCAAATGGCAATTGCATCCAGGGGGTGGGTCAGGTAGTAGCCGGTGGTAATGCCTTGCTCCACCATCGAAGCCGGCGGGGTCAGGATGTGCCACAGGCGCGCTCCCACGATACCGGCCACCAGCAGCCAGGGCATGGCGTCCCAGACCAGTTCATTATCCTCACCGCGCCTTTTGGCTTCGCGGTCCGCCAGCCAGGCCGCAGCCAGCGCCCCAAACATGATAATGATGCCATAATAATGGATGGTAATAGAGCCAATTTGAAATCCGGTACTCATAATGTGGAGAGAATGCCCTTTCCGCTGTGATTGTGATCAGTCCACGGGGACGCACCCCGGTCGGTCTACTCGCCTTCTGAACCGGCCTGATAGGCCTGCTGGCGCACGTGGACGATGCGCTGCAAGGCGGTGAAGTTGGTGAAAATGGCCAGGAACCACAGGCCATAGATGGGAAGATTGAAGATCAAACAGGGAATTAAAATAATATAGCGCTCGACGCGCGACAAAAAGCCGACCCTGGCATCGAACTCCAGGCTTTCGGCTCGGGCCCGAATGTACGAGACCAGAATCGAGCCGGCAGCCGTCAGATAGACCAGGATACTCCCCAGGCTGTTGCCCTGGTTGAGGTAATAGACCAGCAGGCTGCCCAGAATGACGAACTCGGAGTAACGGTCGGTGACCGAATCGATAAAGGCGCCGAAACGGCTGGATTCGCCCCGCAAGCGCGCCAGGGTGCCATCCAGGAAATCCAGTGGCGCCAGGAACAACAAGACGATCCCGCCGGCCGTGATGTTGCCGCGGATCACCAGGTAAGCTGCTACAAAGTGGCCCAACAAGCCCAAAAAGGTAACCGTGTTTGGTCGTAGACCCAGGCGGTTTAGAAACACTGCGATGACTTCCGCATAGCTTTTAAACGTAGTTCGCAGAATATCTGTAAATGTCTTTGGCTCTTTGTTGGTCGCCTGATGCTGCACGGTTTGCTCCTAAAAATACTGATATTTTCTTATCTATGCTAATCTACCCGAATATAACTGTCAAGCATAAGATTTTAACACCTTGCCCAATCTACAGTTCTTCGTCGACGTCGTCCGGTACACCGTCGATGTCGTCGTCGGGAGACCACAGCACTTCACGCTCCCGGCCGCCGCTCTGGGCCGGGCCGATCACGCCCAGTTCTTCCAGCTCGTCGATCAGGCGCGCCGCCCGCGGGTAGCCGATGCGCAGCCGGCGCTGCAGCAGTGAGGCGCTGGCGCGCTGGCTGCTCTTCACCACCTGGATGGCTTTTTTAACCAGCTCATCCCCACCCTCTTCTTCAGCCTCGCTGATCAGCTCTTCCCATGGCGCCGGGATGGGCTCGACCTCTTTTTGCATGTTCTTCCAGAAATTGATCACCCGCTCCACTTCATGATCGGTGACCATGACGCCCTGCGATCGCACCGGCGTACCCACCTCGGGGTTGAGGAAGAGCATGTCGCCGCGCCCCAACAGGGTCTCGGCGCCGTTCATGTCCAGGATGACGCGCGAATCTACCGAAGAGGCCACCGTAAAGGACAGCCGGGCCGGGAAATTGGCCTTGATCAACCCGGTGAGGATATCGGTGCTGGGCCGCTGGGTGGCCACTACCAGGTGCATCCCGGTCGCCCGGGCCAGCTGCGCCAGGCGGACCAGGCTGTGCTCGGTCTGGTCGGGGGCCGACATCATCAGATCGGCCAGCTCATCGATCAACACCACGATACGGGGTAGGGTGGGCTGGCCGCGGCGTTCCATGCGCCGGTTATAGCCCTCCAGGTCGCGCACCTTGGCGGTTTCCAGCAGGCGATAGCGCTGGTCCATCTCGTTGAGCGCCCAACGCAGCACCCCCAGCATGCGTTCCGGCTCGGTCTCGACCTTACCCAGCAGGTGCGGCAGCCCGTTGAAACGCACTAATTCGACCATCTTGGGGTCCAGCATGGCCAGGTGTAGCCGGTCCGGGGTGTTGTTCATCACCAGGCAGGTAGTAATGGCCGCAATGGCCACCGATTTACCGGAACCGGTCGTTCCGGCGATCAGCAGATGAGGCATGCGCCCCAGGTCGGCCACCAGGGGATGGCCGGATACGTTCTTCCCCAGGGCGATGCCCAGGGGAGCGTTCATGCGTTGGAAAGCTTCGCTCTCGATCAACGAGCGCAAGCGCACGATGGTGCTATGGGCATTGGGTACCTCGATGCCCACAAAGGATTGTCCCGGAATGGGCGCCTCGATGCGCAGCCTTTCCGCTGACAGGGCCAGGGCCAGGTCTTTGGAGAGGGCCGAGATTTGGGCCACGCGCACTTTTTGATGCACCGGCTGGCCATCCGGGCCAGTCTTTTCGATGAACCCCGGCTCGACGGCAAACTGCGTCACGGTGGGGCCGGTACGATAGGCTTTGACTACCACCGGAATCCCAAACTCGCCCAGGGTCACCTCGATGGCCCGGGCCGTAGCGCGAATATTATCCTCGTCCGGTGAAGCAGATTGCTCGGCGAGCAGCAGATTGGAGGGCGGCAGCCCGGCCGGTCGCTGGTTTACCACCGGTCGCGACGCATCTTTTTTCGTCTCTCCTTTGCCTCGCAGCGCCGGTTTACGCTTTTCTTGTGGCGGCGCCTGGGGCGAGGGCTCCGGGGCCGGTTTGGGCCGGGGCGGCTCAGGCGCCTGGACGGGCACCTCTACCGGCAGGGGCACGGCCGGCGGTTCCTCGTCTGCGTTTTGCAGCCAGTGCTCCAGCCCGCGCGCCAGGGAGGGAATGATCCCCACGCTGATGATCAAGAAAGTCCCGAACAGGACGATCCACACCACCGTGCTCCATGGCGCCGGCAGGGCTTGCTCCATCAATTCCGCCAGGCCCCACCCGATCAAGCCGCCATCCAGGCCGGCGTCTGCCCGTTCGAGGGACTGCCCTCCCCAAACGGACAGCAACGCCAGGGACGTAAACAACAGTCCCTCGGAGGCGAGAATCCTACCCAGGTGGAAATTTGCCGGCGACGTGAAATGCCGCCGCAAAGTAAACAGCCCGACCAGGCCAATGAAAGCAGAAGCCAGGTAGCTGCCATCTCCCATCCAACGGCGGAGAAAGAACACCCAGAAATCGATTAACGTACCTTTTGTGATACCAAACAGGCCCAGAAGTGTAATCAGCGCGAACGCCAGCAGACCAACCCCGACAACATCCCAACTAAATCGAGAGAACCGCAACCAGAGATTTGCAGCCCGGTCAAATCCTGGTGTGCCTTCAGACGTATCTTCTTCTATATCCTGGTTCTCATTCGTCATCTTCCGTGGTTTGCTGGAAGGACGCGCTGTTTTGCTCATTCAGAATTCACCAATCCAAGCCCAAGGCGGCGCCGGTTCACATCGACGTGGAGGATCTCTACCTGGACCACCTGCCCGACTCTCATCAACCCTTCCGGCGTTTTGTGGTCGGGAGGCAGAGACATCGAAGACACGTGGATCAGCCCTTCGATCCCTTCTTCGAGCCGCGCAAACGCGCCATACCGCATGATCGACGTAATCTTCGCCGGCACAATATTGCCAGGCTGGTATTTCTCCACCAGGTTTTCCCAGGGATTCTCGTTGAGGCGTTTCAGGCTCAACGCTACCCGGGAGCTCTCTTCACATACCTGCAAGACCAGGGTCTTGATGTCATCCCCTACTTTAAGGATGTCTGAAGGATGCTGCACCCGGCCCCACGAAAGCTCAGAGACGTGGATCAGCCCTTCGACGCCGCCAAGGTCTACGAAGACACCGAAGTCGGTCACGTTCGTGACCATACCCATCACGACTTCACCGGTCTTCAAAGACTTGAACAACTGCTTACGGCGTCCTTCCCCGGCCTGGGCAGCCCGTTCCGACAGGACGATACGCTCCATCGAAGGTTCGCATTCGATCACCTTGAGCGTCAGGGTCTTGCCGGTATAGCTGGCAAGTTTTTCTCGTCTTTCTTCTTCACTCAGGCAGGCAGGTACGTCGACCAGGTGGGATACCGGGACAAAGCCCTGGATGCCCTCCCCGTGGACCAACAGCCCCCCACGGTTACATCCACTCACCTCCAGGGTGACGATTTCGTCCTGATCATATAACATCTGTACGTGGTGCCAATCAACCATGTACATTCCTGGCGATTGGTCTTTACCCACGCTTTCCTGGTGAGGGGCCTGAAAGGCGTCTTCGTCGGCCAGTACAGATGCCCACCAGCCTTCGTCTATTTTAGGCGCTTCATCCTCTCTATTGACAATGTGTTTCTGAAACATCCATCCACCTCCCCTTATCCATGGGCTGCACGCCTGGGCGTGCACTAAAAGACGCAACAAGGGGCCTAGCTTCCCACTTGTTGCTGCGCCTCGAATTCCATCTCTAAAATAACCCTGGCAACTTCTTCAATGGCAATACGTTGTTTACGATATAGATCTGCTTCAGACATGGATAATCGCAAGGCAACCTCGCGCACTTTTTTCCCTTCCAGAAACTTCAGTTCCAAAATATTATACAGTATCCATTCCCCGGTAAAACGTCGATCTCCGTCCGGACGGACACGCTCGATAGCTTCGCGCAGAATAGAACGCAGTGCATTGGCCTGGTTGCCATCGTGAGCCAGGATGGCTTCCTGGACGATCTTCAATTTCATCATCGGGCTCTGGGTCAGCTTGGGCCCACCCCAGTAGTGCGTCAGCGCCTCTTTGACCCACAGCAGCAGGTCGCTGGGCGGCTCGGGAAGCTCGTCCAGGAGCAGCTGAGATTCATCGTAACTCCCCGCGGCGCGGATGGATTGGATGAACTCCATCTGCGGGGTCAGGGATTGCAGAGAATGGAACACAGAACGCTGCATACGGCGGTCGTCCAGGGCCAGAGCAGCTCGCTCGGATAGGCGCCCCACTGCCTGGGCTTGTTCTTTGTCAAGCGCCTGCCCCCCCGCCCCGGTGACGCCAAATATACCCAGCAGCAGAGGGGCATGTTCGTCCTCGCCATCGAAGAGCGGGATGATCAGGTCCGCTCCCCACTGGAACATCTCCGTGCGCTGGCCCGGCCGGGAAGCCAGCTGCAGCACTCCCTCACTCTGGTCACTGTCAGGGATCTGGTTCTTGCCCGTGGAGACCACGATCTCCAGTTGGCTGTTTTCCAATGCCGCAATGTAGGCGCCAGGCGCCTGCAAACGGTCACACACCGCCGCGCTGATCATCTCCAGGAATTGCCGCAGGTCATTTTCGGTCACCAGGCGCTCTTCCAGAGAGCTCAACAACGCCAGGTCGGCGCGGTCGTTGCCGCGGAACCACCAGCGCTCCCACAGGGGGCTGAACAGGGTGATCATGTACTCGAACATAACGATCGAGCCTACCATAATGATAGGCACAAAGGCGGAGTAACTGGTGCCAAACAGCTCGCCCAGGCGGCGGATCAAGGTCGTCATCGCCAGCGTCAGGCTGGCCGCCGCCGGCCCGCGCAGCACCCACTTCATCAAGCGCTTCTGAACGATACGGTCCGGCCAGGGCACGCCAAAGAAGGTAACGGCATAAGCCATCACGATGATCAACAAGCCCATGACCAGGTTGTTCATCCCCGAAAGGGTCCAGAAGATGAGGGTGTGCCGGGCGGCGAACTCGGAACCGAACAGCATGTAGGGGAAAGAGCCCAACGCCGGGGCAATCGAGCCCACGATCAGATAGGCAACCCGGCGCCGGCTGGTGGCCGTGCGCGTGCGCTGGTAGGCCCTGGCCATGTTGTACCAGGCCATGCCGATCACACCGGCGTAGAAGATCACGAACAGGTTGGTAACCAGGGTCGGGCGCAGGTGGGGCGCCGGATCGTCGGTCATGACGATCGGCCCGACGAACTGGTTGAAGGTCAGGGCCACCAGCAGCAGGAGTGAAAAGGCATACACACAACGCACCGCCCAACGCCGGCGCCAGCGACTGGGTTGGCCGGTGGTGGCCAGCAGGGCGTCCGAGAAATGCAGGTAAGTGCCCGGGAGCATGATGATCCCTACCCACTCCAGGCGCAACCACAGCTCATTTTGCCAGTCCACATTCGACGTGGTCCCCAACGCCTCGGTGCTGTAGATGACCACCAGCCACAACATTATCAAGGCGAAGGTACGCGCCACGCGGTCTTTTAAATTGAACGTCAGGGAATATAGCAGCAGGGAAAAGGCAGTGATAGCAATACCGGCCGTCAAAATTTCACTGACGGTGCGTAAGAAGATAACCAAATTGGACTGCCACTCTGCTAACATAACCAAACCGTTAGGAACCAGATTATCGTAGGTAACGTGTAAAGAATAGGGCAATATCCTGGTTTAAATAATAGTGGTCGTTGTATCCACAGAACTCATATCCCAATTTCATCGCCAGCTTGATCGCCGGATGGTTCTTGGACTGCATCTCCAGGATGATGTACCGGCATTTACGATGCACACCCCATTCTTGCGCAGCCAGGAGGAGCGCGGTTCCAATACCGCGCCGCCGCACCTGCGGGCAAACCGCCAGGTCAGAGACCCACGTCGTTTCAGGTCTCAGGTCGTCCCTGACGCCGATGTACCCGACTGCTTCATGATTCAACAAAGCCATCAAAATGACCGGGGCCGCGCCGCTACCCTCACTACCGGGGATCTTCGGGTTAGGATAATCCACGTGGATCGACCGTGGCAGGCGGACTTCCCGGAAATTAACGCCAACGTGTCCATCTTCAATCTGGCGATCCATCTGCCAGACATAGGCGGTCTGGTAAGTATGATCAAAACCTGCAATCACCGCTAAATCGGACGCAGCTGCCGGACGAATTTCGATCTCGGGCATGCTTCAACTCCTCATGATTCGGGCGCCACAATCCGCACCGATATTGTACAGGCCGGTAAAGCCACGTTCTGCCGGTTGATGGCGACAATACGCAGCTGATAATCTCCCGGGGTCTTGTCTCCGATGTACCAGAGACTGCCCTCTCCACCCAGGTTTTCCTCGATCCGGGTACTATCGCCGGCGGCGATGGTCTCCCAGGTGTCGCTGCCCGCTGGTGCGAATTCGTACTTGTAAAAGCTGAGGTCGGCCATATTGACCGTGCCCATCAGCTCGACCGATCCGCTAATCTCGTCCCCGGAGAGCGGGGCAATCCATTCCAATTGTCCGGCGATACACCCCTGCTCCTCTGAGACCACGGGGGTGGCCATGGCGCCCAACAAACTGGCATCCTGCGTTGTGAACGGCTCCAGGCTGGGCGTCGGTGTAGCCAGCAGGTCCAGTGTTGGGGTCGGCAGGAGTCGTTCGCGGGGGTAAGCCGGAGATACGAATGACACCAGGAAAAATTCTGCAAATCCTAACAGGCCCAACAGTACAACCACGGTCATGGCCGAACTCAAACGACGTTGAGCGCTTTCACGCTCCAGCCCGAAGCAAGAAGCCCGCCACTCTTGCAACGAGAGAAACAATTTCCGAAGGTAAAGAACCCCAACCATTCCCAGAAGTATATATATGGATACTTCATAATTTTCTAAGAAGCGCAGTAAATCTTCCATATTCTGGTCATCTATCCAAATATATTATATCCACCTCGACTTGAACCGAGAAGAAACTAGAGGCGATCTAACACGCCCAACATGATTTTGGATAGCTTGGGGACGATCATCTTGCCTGCGGCCAGGACTTCCTCGTGGGTAGTTACGGTGCTGCCATCCAGATTGGCTTTGTTGCTGATCCCCGACAGCCCCAGTACGCGCATGTTGTTGTGCCGGGCGACGATCACCTCCGGCACGGTGGACATACCCACCGCATCGGCGCCGATGGTGCGCAAAAAGCGCAGGTCGGCGGGCGATTCGAACGAGGGGCCGGACAGGCACACGTAGACCCCTTCACGCAGGGTCACTCCTGTCCGTTGAGCCTCTTCACGCGCCAGGGCCATCAAACCGCGGTCGTATACCTGGCTCATGTCGGGGAAACGCGGGCCAAACGTCTCCAGGTTGGGCCCACGCAGAGGATTGAGGCCGGCCATGGCAATCAGGGCAATGTGGTCGGTGATCAACATCACGTCGCCAGGATCGTAATCCGGATGGATGGCGCCCGCCGCGTTGGTCACGAACAGCATTTCCATGTGGAGCTGTTGCATCACCCGCACCGGGAGAGTCACCCGGTCCATGCTGTAGCCTTCGTAGTAATGTACCCGCCCCTGCAGGACCATCACGTCCTGGCCGTGCAGCCGGCCGATCACCAGCCGCCCAACGTGGCCCGGGACCGTCGATTGTGGCCAATGGGGGATCTCGCCAAAGGGGATGATGTCCGGCGCTTCAACCATGTCAGCCAGCTCACCCAGGCCAGACCCCAGGATCATGCCTACCCGGGGGTGATATGAGGTTCGTTTTTGTACTGCCTGTGCGGCTGCCTGGATTTCTTCAAGGGTTAGAAACTTCTCCATTCAATACTCCACCGTTCCTGACATAAGACTTATAAAATGAACTTCTGCCCCTGATACGCTGCTTCCCGGCTTACCACTTGCCGGATCAGGATGGCCTGCATCCGCCGCGCCGCTTTACATCACGGCCCACTTAGACCGTCCCACAGAGCACGAACGAATCAACTTTAATCGCCACACCAGCCGGCGGTTGATTCGGCTAGAAGATTACACTTTCGATTGACCTATGGGAGGTGATCGTGGCACAGACCACCTCTAAGATTATATCAGAATATTATCTGTTAATTTTTGAATAATACCCGAAAGATCCCCCCAAAATGCACATTTTGTCGAATAAGGACTTATAGCGGACCGCAGCCGTCGCAACGGGCGCGACCGGCCGGACCAAATTCTATGAAAATACAAAGATTCTCTAAAATTCTATATCTTTGGTAAAATAAACGTATAACCACAAGAAAATGACCACTAAATCATATAGTCCTTAAACAAACATCGCCCTCTCTCTCCAGAATTCTCATTCGAAACGATGCTGATTTATTGTTGTAAACCACACGTAGCGTGATGCATACACTACGCAGAATAAGATCATGGGATCACGATGCCGAACGACAAGCCCGGAAAAATCCGACTGACGAGTAAAGAACTAAGGACGCTCATCATGCCGGCCTTTATTACCGGCCTCGGTATGGATTTGTTATTGGTCGTCCACAGCAGCAATCCATTGATCCCGGAACCCGTCCGGCGCATTTGCCTGATTATTGGAATTACCGGTTTCTTTTTCACCCTGCTCTTCTTCTATCTGCTGGTCCCCCTGACGGAACATTATCCCTACCTAAAATTTATCTTCTCCCTCAGCACCGGTATCCTCATCGGCCTGCTGGCCTACATCGACGTGGAATACGTGGGTGAGCTGTCCTTCATCTACATCAATGTCATCGTCCTGATTACCTCGATTTTATTCGGACGCAGTTCCACCTACGCCCTGCTATTCAGCACGGTAATCACCGGGACGGTGGTCTCCATCGGCCTTCGCCAGCTCCCCCTCGCCGACGTGTGGATGCACGAGCTCAGCCTGTTGGCCATCGGTACGGTCATCAACGAGACCCAGTGGCGCATGAACAAGGTCCTTTACCGCCAGCTGCAGCGCCTGGAAGCCATCAATCGCATCTCACGCAACGTCAGCTCCTCCATCGAGACGGCCGAGGTGCTCTCCCTGTTGAGCGCATCCATCCAGAACACCCTGGATGCAGACACGTATTTCATTGCGTTGTGGAATGAAGACAAACTCGAGCTGCAGCTGCTTTACGATGATGGCATTTTCTTCCCCAACACCGAGCTGGACCCTGAGAACACGCTCTCAGGGTGGGTCATCAAGAACAATAAACCACTGCTTATCGGGGACGTGCTCGAAGAAGCCTCTGCCATCGGCATCCTGCCGACCACCATCGGGCAGCCCAAGCTCAGCCGCAGCTGGCTGGGCGTCCCCCTGGAAACCAGTGATCTCAAGCTGGGGATCGTGGTCGTGGCTGCCTACCAGCCCGATAAATACGACCAGGGAGACCTGGATCTGCTGCAAAACATCGCCCAGCAGGCCGCCCTGGCCATCGACAACGCTTATCACCACGCCCAGGTCGAGAAACGCTCCCAGCAAGACAGCCTGACCAGCGCCCTCACCCACGGATATTTCCTGGAAGTGATGCAGAAGGCAGCCAACGAATGCCTGGAATCCGGCGCTCCTTTGAGCCTGATCATG
>JAAZNB010000504.1 GCA_012798515.1 Chloroflexota bacterium | reverse complement strand
GCATGCCCAAAGTAGAACTGCATGCGTTGGACGAAGAAGGGGAAGTAATCTTCCATTATGGGCTGGAAGGTACCCATGCCGATCCCGGTCACGGGCATATCCTTGATGAACAGCAAAGCGTGCTGCCACAATTGGGCGCGCACACCCAGCGAATGCAAGGAGAAAGCCGGCAAAGCCAGAAAATCAAGCCTGGCAGACAGAGAAGCCAGCCCCCGCAGCGCCACCAGGCCTACCAACGCCAGGCAGGCTGCCAGGAATAACCCTGCCCGGCGAACCCGCCCCGGCAAGACCCAGGCGGCCATCGCCAGCAGTGTGACCAGCAAGGCCAGGTAGCTGGTGCGCGATTGGGTCAGGATAAACACAAACCCCACCCAGGCGGTTGCCAGGCTGAGCAGCGCCATCCAGCGCCCGACCGGCAGGTTACCCCATTGAACAGCCGCCTGGCGGAAACGCAGTATAAAAAACGCCCACAAGCTGACCAGCGGCGGTAAAACCCACAGCAAGATGCCTGCCATGGCGTTGGGGTGCATACCCTTCACTTCCCCGCCCCAGGCAAAGCGGATGCGTTCGGGGAAATATTGCAAAATGCCATCCAGAATGGGGATCTTGTGCAGCCAGTGGGTGGCGAACAGGGCAAAGACGGCCGCCAGACAACCCGCTCCCAGGAGAAACAGGTAAATCCACCACCAGCCCTGCGCCCGCCGGCTCCTGCGCGCCACGGACAGAAATAAGGCCACCGAATAGACCATCCCGATCACCCGCGGCAGGCTCACAGACAGCCGGTAACTGGCAAACAGGCTGACCAACATCATCACCGCCAGGACCAGCAGACTGAAGTTCAACGGGGTGGCCGGGATCCACTCGTCCCGGTTGTGCTTTGCCGCCCACCACAGCAAAGGTACCACGAAAAGTGCCGGCCCAAACAATACAGGTGGGGCCAGCACAAAGGGCACAATCAAAAAGAGAATGACCAGCTGCCAATGGTCTATAAAATTGATCCAACGATCGATTGCTTTACTAACAGGCGCCATCCTTTGTCAACACCGCCCATATCGTCCGTGCCAGAATGTAGATGTCTAACCAGATAGACCAGTTCCGCACGTAGTAATCGTCTAACTTCACCCGGTCTTGGTAATCGATACCGCTGCGGCCAGACACCTGCCACATTCCGGTAATCCCCGGCCGCACCCGGCTATACAGGTGAAAATACCCTTCGTAGCGCTTGATCTCGTCGGCCACGATGGGACGCGGGCCTACCAGGCTCATGTCGCCCACCAATACGTTCCACAGTTGGGGCAGTTCATCGAGGCTCAGTTTCCTCAGCACCCGCCCCACCGGTGTAACCCGTGGATCGTGGGCCAGCTTATGCTTCGCTTCCCACTCATCCTTCAGGTGCGGGTTAGCCTTCAGGTAATCCGCCAGGATCTGGTCGGCATTAGTGACCATGGTCCTAAATTTAATTACCGAGAAACGCTTGCCGCCCAGGCCAATGCGCTCCTGACGATACAGGACGCTCCCTTTTGAGCTCAATTTAACCAACACAGCAATGCCGGCCAACACCGGTAAAATCAATCCCCCGCCAAACACAACTAATCCGATGTCCATCAAACGCTTGGTCGCCTGCATCCAGGGATTCAACAGGTTTTGACAGACTTCTAAACCAATCATACCACCAATGTCGTAGGACGTAATCCCAATGGTGCCCATCTGGTTCAAGCGGGTGACCAGGACAATGTTCTTGAACTGGAGCCGGCTTTTCTCCACCAGGGACTGCATGATCGGTGGCGTGATCTCCGGCGTCACCAGGATAGCCGTGTTGATCCCCTCCAGATGGCGGCGTAACTCACAGTTCATCTGCCCCCGGTAAGCAATCACCGGTATCTTCTCGGGGTAAGGCTCATTGCAGCCCCCACCGTCGATCATCAGCTTGGGGATCAGGCCATAACGGGGGTTTTTAGATAAGAAATGATAGATCTGCTGCCCTTCTGGGCCGCAGCCCACGATGGCGATCATCTCGCCCCAGGCATTGGCCTTGACCAACAACCAGCGGACGGCGAAGCGCCCCAGGGGCACGGCCACCAGGGCAAAGATCCACGACAGCCCGAACACGCCACGTGAATAGTAATTTGGCGTACGCAGCCAGAAGGTCAGTGCGGCCAACCCGAGGAATACAAACGTGGTGGACACCGACAGGCGTTTCAACTCCTCCGCCGGGCTGAGCCCCAGGGAGGGATACAGCCCGCGCAGGGCGTAGACGACGACAAAAACCAGCATCAGGTAGGCCAAAGACCAGTAAAACTCAGGGCGGAAAAAATAGCTGACCCAATTCCAGATATTGACCACCAGTATCATCACCACCCCCAGGCTCAACATGTCCGCTGCCGCCAGGCAGGCCGACATCCATATGCGCGCATAGGGGAAGTACAGGGGCGATTTCAACAACAGGGCGTCAACGGACGGCTCATTATTTACTTGTACGGTTTCCATGTCAGCCTCGTTTCTGAAGAGCGACGCAACACGCCAGTCGATGCCGAAAGCACGTCAAACTCGGGTCAGGATCTGTTCAAAACGGTCGCCGATCTGTCCGATCTGGAATCCGGCGTGCGCATACGAATACGCTTTCGAAGCATAGTACTCACGCAGATCCGGGTTCTGCAATAAGAATTCCGCCGCCAGCACAAAGGTCTTAGGGCAGCCGGGTGGAACTACCACCCCGGCTTCGTTACCCATCACCAGGCGGGCCGCCTGGTTCTTCAGCGGGACGGCCAACAGCAAAGGCCGTCCGGCGCAAAAATAAGCCAGCGCCTTGGAGGGCACTGAAAACTCGCCGGCCTCATTTTCAAGGACCGCCATCAACACGTCTCCGCTGGCCAGCACTTCGGCCAGTTTTTCGTAAGGTTGGTAATCGAAAACCAGTAAATTGTCCAGCTGGTTTTCGGCGCGCCGGGCTTTCAACCAATCCGCACCCAGGCCCTCCGAAACCACCACGATGCGCACCCGGGGGTCCTTGCGGAAGTGCTCGGCCAGGTGGACAAACAACCCTGGGTTATGTTTCATCCCCAGGTTTCCGGTGTACAGCAAGGTCATTTTGTCCGCCAGGCCGTTTTGCTGCGCCCAGGGGTTCTGGCGAGGCAGTCTGGGGGTCTCTTCCAAAGGCGCCCAATTGGGGATGATCTCGACCCGCTCTCGCGCCACCCGGCTCATCTCCAGGGAGGGTAAGAAGTCATCCGTGATCGAAATGACAAAGTTTGCCTGCTGTAGCATCTTCAGCTCCATGCGGGTATACACTTCGCCAATCAAAGATCCCACCAGGAAGAGCTTTTTTCTCAAGATGCGCTTGGCAGCCACGCCCAACAGGTCTTGCAGCCAGTATACGAAAGGGATCTCGTGGCGCTGGCAATAATTGACCACGCTTTGCTGGGCATCCAATGGACAGTTACACGACAGGACGATGTCCGGCCGGAACTGGTCTACCTCTCTCACCAGCAGCTGGCCATAGGCTCTTTCCTGCTGCCAACGTTTCAAGAAGGCGTAACGCTGCACCTGCTGGTCGAGGTGGATACTGTGGATCGACAGGCCGCCCGGGTCGCCGGCCCGTAGGGAGACTGCGCCCATGGGTTTGCGGATGGAGGCGTTGTATACGTAGCAAATTTCGTGCCCGCGGAGGCTTAATTCACGGCCGAGGTGAATGGAGAAGGGATAACCGCCGTAATCATGGATCAGTACACGCATCGATTCATCCGGATCTAAAAGAGTAGAACGATCTTCTGCGCCCTCGAATACCACGGCAGCCACTGCGCGGCTGCCAACCTGCGTAGGCTTTTTAAGCCTCGAAAGGATGACCGGGTGAATACAGAGATTCACCGCCATCCACATCCGGCAGCCTCAAGGCGCTACACTTGTGCTTAGTTTATGAATACAACCTTTGGGTGGAAAGATCTATAAAGAAAGTCAAAAATTGAAGTTAATTTTCCGTTAGTTTTTCTAACCCGGTTCTTTCGCCCCCTGCCCGACCGGCCCCGTGCTCAGGGACGGCCGGCGTCCCAGGCCTTGGAAGGCCGCCGCTCTACGACGGGCGCGCCGCCCTCGGGATGGTAACGGTTTTCCGGTAAGCGCGGGGAAGGGACACGCTCTTTCAGCCTCCCTTTTTGCCGCACCCACGCCAGGCCGATCAACAGAGCAATGACCAGCCACTTGTAGCGCTGGTAGATATTGGGCTGGGCCATATCCATCAACATCCATCCGAAGACCGAACACGACAATCCCAGCGCCATCGTAGCCGACCGGTTTTTCAGCTGGCGCCAGACGCTGCGCAGGGCCGTGATGCCCGTGATCCAATACAGCCACAATGTGCCCAGGAAGACCAGCAAGCCGCCTGCCAGCCAGCTCTCCAGCAAGGTGTTGTGAATGTAGTACGACGTGACGAAGTACGAGGCGTCCAGCCCGCTGGTTCCCCCCTGGTCCATGCCGGCCCCCCAGAATGGGTTACTGGCGATGTAGTCGATGCCCTCTTTCAGGTAGACGAAACGGCTGGGGCCGGTGATCTCGACAATGCGGTTCATGGTGTTGCGGGCTTCCAGGCGGTTCTCGATCTGATAGTGATCCGAGATCGACAATAACAGCACGACGAAAAAGGTAGCCACCAGCACACCCAGCATGGCCAGGCGCAGCCAGGGCTGCCAGGAGGCGTTCCGCCCGGCAATGATGACGTGGAAGGCCAGTACCAGGACGACCGAGAAGCCGAAGCCCACGTATCCGGTCACGGAGCCGGTGAAGACCAGGGCGACGAACATGCAGCCCAGGGCGAAAATGTAAAACAAGATTCGGCCGTACACAGGGTGTGATTTGTGCGCCAGCAGGATAATGCGATCCAACACCAACGGCGCGACCACCGCCAGGAACATCCCCAGTTCGTTAGGGTGGCCCAGTGTCCCGGTCACCCGGTAATAGAAGATGGTCGGCTCGCCCGTACCGGTCTGTACGAACATGGCGCCCAGGTTGGTACCGAAGATGAAATCCACCACGGCAATGGCAGAGGTGAACAAAGCCCCCAGGATCAAGGCCGTGATCACGTTCCAGGACTCGCCGCGCATGGCCATGATGACCCCCATGGAAGCCCAGATCGAAAATACGTACCATTCTTTCAAAGCCACCGAAAAGCTGGCCCGGGTAGAGACCGCCCCCACGGACGCCACCAATCCACCAATGAGGATGAGAAAAGCCGGGATCCACAGGGCATGTACTGGCATCCATTCCACCAGCGGCTTCTTTTTCGCCAGGCCCTCGATCACGAAGGCGCACAAAGCAGCCAGGAAGAGGAAATCCGGGATGGAAATTCCCAGGTTGAACGGGCGTACCAGGTTCAAGACCAGGCTAAACGTACCTAAAAAATAGATCCAACGGCTGATCATCACATCACTCCGGACATTCACCGGTATTTTCGGGCAGTGGAGGCGGGGCGCCAAACTGGGCCGTGTAGCGCCCTTTGACCGCCTGGTATAGCTCACACTGTCCCTGGGACAGATATACAGACAGCAAGTCCGTGTAGACACCTGCATCTCGTGGGTCGATGGCCAGGCTTTTTTCCAGGTAAACGGCCGCCTGGGCCAGGTCGCCGGACCGGCTGGACAGGGCTCCGAGCTGGTGTGAATAGTACGCCAGTGGGGCAGGATCGTCGCAACCTGTTCCCGCCAAGGCCTGGTCGAGTTCTCCTGCCGCCGCGGAGAGTTGTCCCTGGTCCAGGAAGAGCGAAACCAGGCCCAGGCGGCTCCAACAGGCATCGGGTTGATAGACCAGCGCCGTCTCATAGGCCAGCTGGGCGGCCGGCCAGTCCTCCAACCGGGCGGCGATGTTGCCACTCAGCTGGTAGAAATACCAGGTTGCCGGGTCGAACTGGATGGCCAGCGTGGCGTGCTGCTCTGCCAGCGCCAGGCGGTCCAGCTGGTAGGCCAGGTAGGCGGCAGAATAATGGGCCGCAGCGTCTTGTGGATGCGCTACCAGGTGTTCCTGGTAACGGGCAAGCGCCTCTTCCAGGTGGCCCTGCTGCTCGTCCAGGCGCGCCAGCGCCAGGCCGGCCTCCGCCAGGTCCGGGTCTACCCCGGCAGCCAGCGAGAGCCACTGCCGGGCGTCCTCGCCATCGCCCTGCTCGGCCCGCTCCTGGCCTAATTCCAGGAACAGGTCCCCGATCCGTTTGCCCTGCTCGGCCCAGATCAGCCGGGCCTGCTGAGGTTCCGCATTACACCAGGCGCTCCACCCGGAAAGGTAGATGGTGTCCACCAGGCCCAGCCCATTCAACCCGGACAGGGCATCCGCCCAGTCCCCCTGGTGAAATTTATCCAGGCTGGCCAGGAAACAGTCCAGCTCGCCCTGGCATTCCCCACCGGCCTGCGCAGGGGCCGCCGCCACGGAGACACGACAGGGGCTTTCGAAATCCGTCCAATCCAGGGCCGGGTTGATCGCCGTGCGGCGCAGGCGTTGGTGGGCCGCCAAATCGTGCTGCACAGCCTGGTAGACCTGGGGCAGCAGCATCACAGCCACCAGGATCACACCGGCCGTGTACAACAACATTGCACCCCATCTCCTGGCTGGCTGCCAGGAGGATTTCCGGGGGGTACGGTGGGTAGAACCCGAAGGGGAGTGCATATCGATCTCCTCGCGCCTGTCTTACGGACGCCCCACGCCATCCGGCCGCAGCGCGTAGAACAATTTCCGGTAGAACGACTGCCGCCCTGCCCACCAGGCCAGGATGGCCAGGACCAGCCCGTTGACCAGTACGCGGCCGGCCAGGTTGGCTTCCAGGTTGCCAAACCCGAAGACAATCACCGGGGCCAGCAGCAAAATGGCCACCCCCAGGTCTTCGAATACAGTGATGAACTTCAGGCGAAAATATCCCAACAGGTACACGTGCATGGCCAGCAGACCCACCAGGACGAAGTTGGCATACGCAGCGCCGTTCAAGCCGTAGGCACGCGTCAAAACGTAGACGCCCGCCAACATCAGCGCCCCACACAGGAAGAAATTCAGCGCCGGCGGGCGCACCCGGCCCAGGCCGGTCAACACCTGGTGCGAGGAACGGCTCATGCTAAACAAGGTGTAGGCAATCACCAACACCCGGAACAGGTAGGTATACTGGGCGCTGAACTCGGGCGAGATCCAGATGCGCAGAATCCAGTCCATCCAGAACACCAGAATGGAGCCAACCGCCACCAACAGCGCCGAGACGAAGCGTGACACTTTGCGGAAGAGATCCTTGACTTCATGCTCGTAGCCCCCGGCATTGAGGCTGCTGGCAACGGGCGTCAACACCTGGGTAAACTGCCCGGCCAGCATGCTCAGGCGTAAGGCAATGCTGTTGGCGATGCCATAGACCCCGGCGGCGGCCGGCCCGATCAGCGCGCCCACGATGACGCGGTCCATAGATTGGAACATGACGATTCCCAGGGATGAAGTCCAGCTGAGCAGCGAGAACTGGATCATCTCACCCAGCTGGGCCGTGGACAGGTGCAAGCGTAGCTGGAAACGGCGAGTCTTGCCCCAGGCCAACAGGCTGGTGACCAGGAAAAGCAGCGTGGTGGAGACCAGAATCCACACTGCCAGGGCGTACAGGCTGCCGCTTTTCCAGCCGATGAGCAATCCACCGCCCCACAACAACACGTTTTGCAGCAGTTCCATCCCCCCCGCCAGCTGGTTCTCCATGAGGCCCAACAGAATCCCTTGCGAGACCTGGTACAACAACAAAGGCAGCAGGCCGATGGCCACGACGCCAATCGAGTCGGCGATCACTGCTGTGGGGGTCTGGGTGGAAGCAAACAGGCCCGCAGCCCAGCTGCGCGCCAGGCCCAGGACGACCACGGCCAGCCCTCCACAGGCTGCGGCAAACAGGTACCCAAAGGTGACGGCCGCCGACAAACCCTCTCCACCGGGATCGAAACGGTACTGGGCCACGTATTTAACCATCGCCTGGCCCACACCCAGGCTGGCCAATCCCGAAAAATTCAGGAAAGCCAGCAGGATGGTCCACAGGCCATACAGGTCCTCCCCCAGCACTATCAGCACCAGGGGAGTGACGAACAGAAACAGCAGGCTGTTCAGCGCCATGTAAACCAGGTTGGCCAGGCTGGCAAATGTGATTTGCCGTTTTGTGATCGGGACAGTAATCATGACCGCTTATCGATCCTGTGGCAACAGCACCCCCACAGGCTCACCCTAACCATGCTGGGTGTAGTAATAATGGTAGCGGCTGCGAGTCTTGCGCACGTCGTTGAGCACGATGCCCAGGATGTTGGCGCCGGTGCGGCGGAAGTGTTCGATCGATTGGCGCACGGCGCTCACCTTGGTCGAGCCGGGCTTGATCACGAAGATGACCCCATCCACCAGGGGCAGCAGCACGGCCGCATCGGTGACGGCCAGCACCGGCGGGGTATCGATGAGGATGATATCGTTTTCCTCTTTGATCTTTTTGATGATCTGGTTCATACGTTTCGAACCCAGCAGCTCAGAAGGGTTGGGCGGCAGACCGCCCGAAGTCAACACCGACAGGTTGGGAATGCCGTTGCGGTAGAGCAAGTTGTTCAGGCCCTCCGAGGCCATCACGAACAGGGAGCTCAACCCGGCCCGGTTTTCAATTCCCAGTTTCTTGTGGATGGTGGGACGGCGCAAATCGGCGTCCACCAGGCATACCCGCCGCCCGCTCTGGGCGATCACGATGCCCAGGTTGATGGTCACCGAGGTCTTCCCGTCGCCCGGGGTAGGGCTGGTGATCATGATCGTCTCCATCGGCCGGTCCACGCCGGCAAACTGCACCCCGGTGCGCAGCGTGCGGAAGCTCTCCGATACCGGCGAATGCGGATCCACCAGGGTCACCGGCTTGCCGTTTTCGGGGAAGTGCTCGATGAACGCCAGCACCGGCAGGTTCAGTTGGTGGGCCACTTCGTCCGGGTCCTTGATGGTATCGTCCATGGCCTCCACCGCATACACCGCACCGATGCTGATCATCAGGCTGGTAATGGCGGCCACTACGGTGTTGAGCAGCACTTTGGGTCGTTCCACTTCGGTGGGCGCCACAGCCGGCTCGACCTGCACCACGTTAGAGATGGATTGCGATTCGGAGAGGCGCACCTGCTCGTAGCTCAACAGCAGGTTGGAATAGATGGTTTCGTACTGGCTGGCGCGTTCTTCCAGGCGGGATTGTTCGTCCGGGTCGTGGCTGCGGTCGATCTGATTGCGCACCTGCTGGATCTGGGTTTCGATCTCGTGCAGCTGGGACTCGAAGTTTTCCTTGGTGGCCGAATAGCCTTCCGATTGCAGGGACAAGATCTGTTCTGAGAAAACCGAAACCACCGTGTTGGCGATGAGGGCGGCCAGCTCGGGGTTGTTGGCCTCGATGGATAACTCGATCAATTGCGTGTCGCTGATGGGGCGCACGGAGACCCTTTTTGCCAGCTCTTCCTCTTCCATGGGCAGCCCGAGGGTGCGGATGGTTTCGGCCAGCACCGGCTGCTGTGACATCATCTCGGCATACGTGCGCGTCAGGCGTTCGCTCACCAGGATCGAGTTGTAATCGCTGGATTGGCTGGTGCGCGCCTCGTTGACCATCAAGGTGGTGGTAGCCCTGTACACCGGGGTCATCTGGATGCTGACCAGGAACGTGGTGAAAGTGATGGCAAAGATGATCAATGCCACCAACCACAACCTGCGCCAGATGGGCAGCAGATATTGTTTCAAGGTGGTCGGCTCATTCAAGGCAAATTCGGTTCCGGTCGCCTGCATATATAGATTCCTTCTTGGACAAATAAAATCAGAGTTCCTACCGGCCTACGGCCGGGCGGTAAGCACCCAGCGGCTCTCACCGCCTGTGTGATACAGGATGATCACCAATGAAGGCCGGGTATCGACCAGTTTTTCCACCTGCGAAACGGCGACTTCTTCGACCTGTTCTACTTTGTAAACCTTCACGATCGCGTTGCTCATGGTCAGGCGCACTTCATCACCGGGAGCCAGCGAGCGCACGACCGCTTCCGATTGTTTACTCCAGGGCAGGGCGATCACCCGCCGGGTTTCCGTGCCATCCAACCATTCGGCGGATTGAGGCGCCCACACCCCATCCACCGGGTGGCCGATGCCCAACTTGAAGTCCCAACCCCCGGTCAACTCCAGCTCCACCGGGTACACTGCCAGGGCAGTGGTCTCCTCGGCCTGGCTGGCCTGCACCTGGCCCAGCTTCAACAGCGGGCTGTGCACACTGAGGGTATACAGCACCGCCAGGCTGATGATAGCCATATCGATGCCCAGCAATACCAGCAGCAGCCGTTTCTGGCCCGGTTTGAGCAGGTGGAGCGTCTGGCGCAACTGGCCCCACAACCTATCGGGCTCGACGACTGCCGCGGCCGCGCTGGCTTCCGGCTCGCCGGCATCCGGCGAGGTCTCCAAAACTGCGTTCTGGGCCGGTGGAGCGTTCTGCTGGCGAATCTCTTCCCAATCCGGCTCATCCAACCAGGCTCCCGGCTGGAAAGGCGGCTCACGCGTCTCACCCTCGCCGGGCACAGGCGCCGGCGGTTCCTCTCCTGTGACTGGCTGCGCCTCAAGCGTAGCAAATAATTCTGGCAGCCCGGCCGGCGGTTCCGGCGCCGCTTCAGGCGGAACCCGCACCGGCGCCTGTGCCGCTCCGGATGGCTCTTCTACCTGAGAGGGGTCCAGATATTGCGTACCCAGCGGGCGGGTGAAGAACTGATCTTCATCGTGCGTCTCGGGAGCGTCCTCTGCCGCCGCTAAGGGGCCGGATGGCTCTTGATCTATGGCCGGGATGGGGTCCTCATCGTCCCAGGCGAAAGAAAACCGGCTCATCCGGCTGGCCAGGTCATCGTCTGCCGGCGCCTC
>JAAZNB010000503.1 GCA_012798515.1 Chloroflexota bacterium | reverse complement strand
GGCCTGGGAGTGGCCATTTTGTTATTGGCCGGGGGCAGCTTGCTGACCAACTGGGTAGCCGTGCAAATCCCCGGGGTATTCCCGTTGGACATGCGCACTGCTTTGGCGGGGGTTATCCAGGACGTAAACAGCCGTTTCATCTTGTGGTCGGGCGCGCTGGCATTGGTCCTGGCCGCTCTCGGGTTGGGGCTGGTGCTGTTGGGCCGTTTTATCGGTGGGAAGCAAACCGGGTAGACCGGCCCGGTTCAGGATTCGTGCAGGTATTTACGCTGCCATTCGTATAGTTTATTCAAGGCCTCGATGGGGGAAAGTGTATTCACGTCGATGGCCTTGAGCTCGTCGATTAGGGGATTGGTCTCCGGGAACAGGGCAATCTGTTGGGGCAGCATGGGCTGGATGCGTACGGCCTTGCCCGAGGAAGTTTCCAGCTGTTGCAGGATTTCCATGGCGCGCTGTATGATGGGGCGCGGCAGGCCGGCCAATTGGGCGACGTGGATACCGTAGGAGCGGTCGGCGCCCCCGGGGACGATCTTGTGCAAGAAGACCACCTTGCCCTCGGATTCGCTGACGGCCACGTTGTAATTGCGCACGCTGGGCAGCAGCTCGCTCAGCTGGGTTAGCTCGTGGTAGTGGGTGGCAAACAGCGTGCGGGCGCGCAGCCCGGGGTGGTTGTGGATGTACTCGACCACCGCCCAGGCGATGGAAACGCCGTCGTAGGTGCTGGTGCCGCGCCCGATTTCGTCCAGGATCAACAGGCTGCGTGGCGTGGCGTGGTGTAAAATATTGGCCGTTTCGATCATTTCCACCATAAAGGTAGACTGTCCGGCGTGGATCTCGTCCTGGGCCCCGATGCGGGTGAAGATGCGGTCCACCAGGCCGATGCGGGCGCTGCCGGCGGGGACGAAGCTGCCCATCTGCGCCATCAATGTGATCAAAGCCACCTGGCGCAGGAAGGTGCTTTTCCCGCTCATGTTCGGCCCGGTGATGATGCGCACCACTTCACCCTCTTCGAACACGGCGTCATTGGGGACGAAACGGCTGCCGGCCAGGCTGCGTTCGACCACCGGGTGGCGTCCGTCGCGGATCTCCAGGCACTGATCGTCGCTGATTGTGGGGCAAATGTAGCCGTTGGCGGCGGCGGCTTCGGCCAGGGAGGCCAATACGTCCAGCTCCGACAGGCTGCGGGCAGTCTGCAGCAGCTCCAGGCTGAACTTCCCCAGGCGGGCGCACACTTCGTGGAAGGTGCGCCCCTCGATTTCCCGGATGCGCTCCTCGGCGTTCAACACCAGGGTTTCGTATTCTTTCATCTCGGGGGTAATGTACCGCTCGGCATTGACCAGGGTCTGCTTGCGGATGTATTCCGGCGGGGCGATGTCGGTGTTACTGTTGGTGATTTCGATGTAATACCCGAAGACCTTGTTGTAGCCCACCTTGAGGGTTTTAATCCCGGTGCGCTCGCGTTCGACGCTTTCCAGATTGGCGATCCATTCCCGGGCGCTGCGTGAGGATTCCACCACAGCGTCCAGCTCGGCTGAATACCCGGGGCGGATCACACCGATATTTTGCAGCGTGGCGGGCGTGTTTTCATCGATGGCCGCCTGCAGCAGGGTAAACGCGTCTTCACATAGAGACAGGTGGCCCAGGACGCTGTCCAGCGGGCTGGACTGGCCTTGCAGCAGGCTCACCAGGTCGGGCAGCTCATCCAACGTGCCCCGGATGGCGGTCAGGTCGCGCGGCAGCGCCGAACCGGAGATGACCCGGTTGGTCAACCGTTCCAGATCGGCCAGGGGTTTGAGGTGGCTGCGCAGCTCGGCGCGCAGCAGCCCGCTGTCTTTGAGATAGGCCACCTGGTCGAGGCGGGTTTCGATCTCGGCCCGGTTGAGCAGGGGTTTGCTGACCCACTGGCGGATCAGACGCTTGCCCATCGGGGTGACGGTGTGGTCGAGTACGCTGAGCAGCGAACCGGTCACCTCGCCAGTGCGCAGGGTCTCGGTCAATTCCAGGTTACGCCGGGTGGCGGCGTCCAGGTTCATAAAATCGTTCAGGCTGTAAGTGTTGACGCCGGTCAATAGTTTAAGCGCGGCGGGCTGGGTCTCCTGAAGGTACTGGAGGATGCCGCCGGCGCTGCGTACGGCCAGGGGCAGGCTGCGCATGCCAAAACCGTCCAGAGAGGCCACCTGAAAATGCTGGAACAAGGTCTCCTGGCAACGTCCCGGTTCGAAGCGCCAGGCCGGCCAGTGCGTCTCGTGCCCGGGCAGGTCGCCCGGAAGGGCCTGCCCGTCGGGAACGAGCACTTCTGCCGGATGCAGGCGCATCAATTCGGCGCGCACCAGCGAGAAGATATCCTCACCACTCAATTCGGTGGCGGCGAACTCCCCGGTGGTAATGTCGGCGTAGGCGATGCCGGCCCGGGCCTCGGAAATGACCACGCAGGCCAGGTAGTTATTGCGTTCGCTGTTCAACAGGCCGGGTTCGATGACCGTGCCCGGGGTGACGACCCGCACCACCTGGCGTGGGAACAGGCCTTTGACCGGCTGTTCGCCCACCTGCTCGCAGATGGCCACGTGATAGCCTTTATCGATCAGCCGGGCCAGGTAGTTCTCGACGGCGTGGTAAGGGATACCTGCCATGGGAATGCGCATACCTTTGGCCACGTTGCGAGAGGTCAGTACGATGTCCAGCTCCCGCGCGGCGATCTCGGCGTCGTGGTCGAACGTCTCGTAAAAATCCCCCAGGCGGAAGAACAAGATCGTGTTCTGGTATTCGCGTTTGATTTCCAGATATTGTTGGCGGATTGGGGTTACTTCTTCTTCCATGTAGTCATTCTATTAGTGGAGTGCCTTTTCGGCAAGGGTAGCGGCCAAAAATGGCCGGGCCATTACGACCTTGATTCGGCCCGCGCCGCTTCACTGCCGCCCCTGGAAGATAAAACCCCATTTTGGAGGCAGTTGTGCGAATCGCCGAGCACAATAGCCAGGCTGCATAAGACCAGGATCAGGGAGGATACATCGATGCCCGCCTTGGATGGACCCCGACGGCGACGGAGAGGATTTCGGTTGGCCCAAAACGGGCCTCTTTTAGGGTTCACTGGTAAAATGATCTAGACGCGATGTGGAAAGGACCCCATACATTTTTTCTCATGAGAGTGGTGATCAAGTGAAGATACTGGCGCTGGTACCGGCTTACAACGAAGGCGCACGCGTGGCAAATGTGGTCAAAGGGGCTTTGACGCACTTACCGGTGCTGGTGGTCGACGATGGCTCAACGGACGAGACGGCCGGGTATGCTGAGGCAGCCGGAGCGCTCCTTCATCGCCAGGGAACCAACCAGGGCAAGGGCGCAGCGTTGAAAGCCGGCTTTGCCTACGCCATCCAGAACGGCTACGAGGCGGTGGTCATGCTAGACGCCGACATGCAGCACGATCCGGAGGAGATTCCCCAATTCGTCCAACGTTACGCTGCCCAACGCCCTGATTTGATCATCGGGGTGCGCAAATTTGCGCAGATGCCGACCCTGCGCCGGTTTACCAACACCTTGGGTGAATGGATGTTTACCTGGGCCCTGGGCACACGGGCGCGCGACAACCAGTCGGGCTACCGCCTGGTCGGCCAGCGGCTGATGGAAGTCATGTTGGCCAGCCGGGAGACCAATTTCGAGTTCGAAGTCGAGATGATTCTGGAATGTGTCAAACACGGATTCCAGATGGATTGGGTGCCGATTCGCACCATCTATGGGGACGAGAAAAGCCACATCCGCCCGTTACGGCACGTCGTTCACTTTTTCAGGATCGTTTTTTATACCCGCTCCGAGATGAATCGCGTGCGGCGCGCCGCCAAATCAGCAGAAAAATAGTTAAACCAGTAAATTGTAGGAGGCAGCCGGCAATGGAGCAAACGTCAGAAAAACGTCATCCGGTATTGGCAGGGGTCCCGATGGGCATTGGCGCCTGGTCGTGGGGAGATCGCCTGGTGTGGGGATACGGGCGAGAATACGCCGACCAGGATTTGGAAGACGCCTTTCAAGCCTGCCTGGCGAACGGCGTCCAGCTCATCGATACGGCGGAAAGTTACGGCCAGGGGCGCTCCGAATCTCTCATTGGGCAGTTTCTTCAGGCCGGCGAGCAGAAGGTGAAAATCGCCACCAAATTCATGCCCTACCCCTGGCGACTGGGCCATGGCAGTCTGATCAAGGCTTTGAAAGCCAGCCTGGCGCGGTTGGATCTGCCCCAGGTGGACCTGTATCAGATCCATTGGCCATTGCCCCCCCTGACCGTGCAGACCTGGATGGAGGCCATGTTAGAGGCCCTGGAAGCCGGGCTGATCAAGGCGGTGGGCGTATCCAACTACAACCGTTCCCAGATGCAGGTGGCCTACGATACCCTCATTCACCAGGGGGTGCAGCTGGCCTCCAACCAGGTGGAGTATAACTTGCTCAACCGCCGGGTGGAAAAGAACGGAACGCTGCGCCACTGTCAGGAGCTGGGTATTACCCTGGTTGCCTACAGTCCGCTGGCCATGGGTCTGCTGAGCGGGAAATATACGCCCGATAACCCGCCCCACGGGACGCGAGGCGGAAAATACAACCGCAAGTATTTGCAGCAGATCCAGCCTCTGCTCACCGAGCTGCGCCGAATCGGGGCCGACCACGCCGGTAAGACGGCTGCCCAGGTGGCTTTGAATTGGGTGATGCGCAAAGGGGCTCTGCCTATCCCGGGGGCCAAGAACGCCGAACAGGTGGAATTAAACACCGGCGCCCTGGGTTGGTCATTGAGCGACGAGGACATGGCCTCCCTGGATAAAATCAGCGACCGGGTGACGGCCGGCTAGACCTGAGATGTGCAACCTTGTGAGTTGTTTTGCGTATACTTCTTTAGAAAGGTAAATTTGCAAGGAGATTACGATGAACACAACTCGAAATGCACTGCGAAGATCACGGCATAACCGCATGGTAGCGGGGATCTGTGGTGGACTGGGAGACTTTTTCGGTATCAGCCCCTTCTGGTTCCGGCTGGGCTTTTTTATCCTGGTCCTTCCGGGTGGCCTGCCCGGCGTCGTGCCTTACCTGTTGATGTGGATCATCATCCCGTCCGAGTAAGGCCAGTGGAGCGGCGCTTTTACCGGTAGTCCGGCCTTATCTGCCGGAGGAACAGGTTGAAAAGCGGAATACAACAACAGAGCATTGGGCCAGCCAACCTGGCCCAATGCTCTGTTGTTGTAGATCCGGGGCACCGAAAATTTCCCGGTTTGGCGGTTAATGGTTATAATTGCGGCATGGATAAGGAAAAAGCCCAGTTCTTGCCGTTCAATGCAATCAATGTATTTATGCTGCCGGATTTCAGGCAGAAGGTGATCCAGCAGGTGCTAACCCACCTGGACCAGCTCCCGGCCGACCTGCGTAGCGGGTTGGTGGCCAGCATCAAGCGTGCAGTCAAAGTACCCGGATTTCGCAACAGCGCCGCGGCGCCGGTAGCGCTCAAAATCAAAGGGGCGGTGCAGACCTTCGAGCAGCATCCCGATTTTACCGCCAGGATCCTGGCGGCCTGGGTCGAATTGAACCTTGACCTGCGCCAGAAGGTGTACGCGATGATGGCCCAGCGCAACTGGGAACTACTGCCGCCTGACGCCGACCGTACCAGGTTACCCGGTTTCCTCACCCGCTGGCCGGAGAGCGAGACCTACGAGGCTTTGAACGAGGCCTACCAACAAATGTATCCTGAAGACTCGGTGGACGAAAACGACGTGCGCCTGATGTCCGTCTGGCTGGCAGGACGGCTGCCTTACGACGTCACCGAACCGGCGGACAGCTCGCCGGCGGAATGACCCCGTCCGCGACTGAATACCAGGTATAACGAAAATCCCCACTTGAGCAGGCGGGGATTTTTCTTATTCGGTGAAGTCCGTCTCGAACTCTTCGGGGTCTTCGAGGTCGGCGATGGTCTGGATTTCGATCTCGCCGAACAGCGATTCCTGCTGGGCGTCCACGATGTGGCGTTTGACCAGTTCCAGCATGGCCAGGAAAGTGACCACCACCTCGATGCGGTTGTTGGTCTTCAACAGGCTGCGGAACTTGATCCGGGAGTGCGCTTTCAGCGCTTTGAAGATGGCCTTGATCTTGTCACGGATGGTCACGCGCGGCATGCTGACCACTTTGCTCAGGTCGGTCAGGGCCGGTTTGCTCAAGAAAACGTCTCGGGCGGCCTGGATGAGCCCCTCGAGGGTCAGGCCGGATAAATCCAGGCGGGTCTCGACTTTAACCTCCGGCGGAGCGACGCGCAGGAAAGTGTGCAGCCCGGCCGCTTCTCGCCCGGCGAGGAAGCCGGCCAGCTGCTTGAAACGGCGATACTGGATTAATTGGCGAGCCAGCGCCTCGCCGGGGTCTTCTTCCTGGCTCGTGGCGGAAACGGCGGGCGGCTTGGGCAGCAGGGCGGCGGATTTGATCTGCACCAGGCGGGCAGCGATGACCAGGAAAGCAGAGACGCTGGCCGCGTCGCGCTCTTTGAGCGTTTCCATGTAAGCCAGGTACTGGTTGGTCACCTGGGCAATGGCCAGGGCGGTGATATCCAACTCGGCGCGCTCGATCAATGCCAGCAGCAAGTCCAGCGGGCCTTCGTAGATCGGCGTGCTGACCTGATATCCAAGGGTCTGGTGGGTGGCAACTTGTAAGCTCACGGCCGCTAATTATAACAAACCCACTGCCAAAACGGTTATAATTTAGCTATGTCGCCTGCCGAACTCTCTCACATCGACCCTTCCGGGGAAGCGCACATGGTCAATGTGGGTGGAAAACCGGATACGCTGCGGGTGGCAGTTGCCAGGGGAGAAGTGCGGCTCCGCCCGGAGACGCTCGCCCTGGTGCGCGCCGGGCAAATGAAGAAGGGAGACGTGCTCACCGTGGCCAAAGTGGCCGGCATTATGGCGGCCAAGAAGACATCCGAGCTGATCCCATTGTGCCATCCTATCCCGCTCCACCAGGTGGACGTACACCTGGAGATCGACGACGAGCTGCCCGGAATCCAGATCCAGGCCAGCGCCACCACTACCGGCAAGACTGGGGTGGAGATGGAAGCGCTGACGGCTGTATCTATCGCCGCCCTGACGGTTTACGACATGGTCAAAGCAGTCGAAAAGACCGGGCGTATCCAGAACGTGCGCCTGATCGAAAAACATGGGGGACAAAGTGGGGACGTCTATAACGAGTAACCGTCATGAAAAACATTACCGTCTTATTATTCGCAAATTTAAAAGACCAGGCCGGTACCAATCGCATCCTTTTACAGATGCCGGATGACCTGACCGTGGCTGATGTCAAAGTAAAAGTCGGCCAGCTTTATCCGGCGCTCCAACCCTACCTTGCCACCACCATCACCGCCGTCAACCAGGAATT
>JAAZNB010000066.1 GCA_012798515.1 Chloroflexota bacterium | reverse complement strand
GCCGGCGGGATCCTGTACGCCAACGGTGGAGTCAACTGGCTGGCCGACCCACACACCATGGATACGCAGGGCTCGTACACCCTCAGCGGCAATGCAGATGCCAACAACGCCAAAATCTACGTCAGCGGCAGCTTGAAAGCCACCCTGACCAGCGATGGAAGCGTGACCGCCTTCGGCCATGGCGCCAGCGTAATCAACGGCTGGACCTTTGTGGTTGGCACGGAAAGCGGCAACAAACTGTTCAATTATCGCCAGCGTGGCAGCCTGTGGACGTATCGCAACGCTACTCTCCCCGCTCCATTACCCAAGAGCAAATTTGGCAGCGACGTGGCCATCGATGGCAACATCGCGGTGATCGGGGCTCAAGACTTCGACAATCGCGGGGCAGCCTTCGTCTTCGTCCGTGACACGGCTTCATCCGAAACCTGGTCGTATCAAGCCACCTTGCAGAGCATCGATATCGGCACCGGCGACAAGTTCGGCAGCGCAGTGGCTTTCCATGAAGGCCATGTTGTGGTTGGCGCTCCGAACGCCAACAACGCCAAAGGCGTTGCCTACGTATTCGAACGCACCGGCGACACCTGGAATCAGTGGGCGCGGCTCGCACCCCAAGATCTATCCTATAGCGCCCAATTCGGCGCCGCCGTGGACGTGTACAAGAACACGCTCGTCATTGGGGCGCCCGGAATGAACGCCGCTTACGTGTATACCCGCGAAAATGCGGTCTGGGAACAACAAACCCGCCTGAGTGGCAGCGACGAATTCGGGAGCAGTGTGGCCGTCGATGAGGACACCATCCTGGTCGGCTCCCCGGCGCAATCCAGTAACACCGGCGGCGCCACGGTCTTTACCCGCAGCGAGGGCGTATGGAGCCAGCAGGCCTGGCTGCATGCTGCGGGCGGAACCTCCGGTGACCGCTTTGGATCGGCGGTGGACGTGAGCGGCGATAACGCTATCGTCGGTGCGCCGGGGGTGAGCAGTAACTCGGGTGCGGCATATGCCTTCCAGCGCAATGGGACGGCATGGAGCCAGATCCAACAGATCGTCAACCCGGTGCCTCTGGCCGGTTCGGATGATTACTTCGGTAACGCAGTGGCCATCGACGGCGATTTGATGGTGGTGGGCGCTTACCGCCGCACGGTCACCCGGGTCAGCGGCGGACAGACCTTCACTTATGCGGACGAAGGCGCAGCCTTTGCCTTTGGTCTGAAAAACGGTATCTGGCAGCTGCAGACGGTGGTCGAACCCTTGCAGGCCAGTGACGGTACCCGCGGTGATTACATCGGTTACGCCGTTGCCATCAGCGGCTCGCTGGTCCTGGTTGGCGCACCCCAGTTCGATGGCCGCTCTGCTTACATTCCCACTGCACTCAACACGGATGGCGCCGGGTACATCTACATCACCGAGATCTCCGCCCCGATGACGGTCACGTATCCCCAGGCCCAGAACGTGGTCATCGCCGGAGCCAAGACCAACGTGGTCAGCGGCACGGCCGGTGGACAGGAGATTGCGGAGATCATCTTCTTCGACATCCCCAGCTTTACCCTCACCACCGGGGCCTCCGCAGATCTGGTCCAATTGAGCAGCGATGGTTTACAGGCCCACGGCTTGCAGCATTTCACCCTCAATACCGGCGCCGGGGATGATACCTTTGACATTCTCACCGACGACCTGAGCCTGCCGACGGAAGGCCAGTTCATCCCCGGTAACCTGGATGGCCTCGAAGAGGGCGATCCCCTGACCCCCGCAGAATCGGAACAACTGTACACTCGCATTACCCCGACGTTTACCTATAACGGCGGCGCCTCCTCCACGGTGGGCGATACATTGATCTTCACGGCCGACGCCGACCTGACCCTCGAACACGATCGCCTGGTCTCTTCTACCAGCAGCACCCTGTTCCTGAGCGCGGTGGAAAACGCTTTCCTGACCGGTGGAATGAGCCAGAACCTGATCCAAGTCAATGGCTGGACGGGGACGGTCGATCTGGACGCCGGCGGCGGGTCGGACGTGTACGAACTCGACCTGAGCACCATCGGTTACGCCAACGTTGCCGACAGTGGCACGGGTGGCGCCGAACGTGACCGTTTGACCATCCTGGGAACATCGGGTGGGGATTATTTCACCATCACCGGAACCCAGGTATCGATTGGTTCCAAGATGATCGACTTTGGCAACAGCCAGGTTGAAGTGATCGGCATTGCCGCCCAGGCCGGGAACGATACGCTCCTGGTGAACAATGTCAGCGTAATCGACGAGATTGAACTGGATGGCATGGCCGGTTACGATACCTACGTGATCAACGTGTGCGGTTCTCAGGTGGTAGTTACGGTGCGAGACTCTAACGTGGAAGGCAAGAACACCCTGCTCATCAACGGTTCCGAGGGCGACGACGTCTTCGTGGTCGGAGCCACGCAGGCGAGCTGCAACGCTGCCACGGTCAACTACGACAACACCCCCGAGACCTTCACCGTGGATGGCGGCGCCGGTAACGATACCTTTACGGTCAACGGCAACTCGACCAACCTGTACGGCACTGCCTCTGTGTTGGGCGGGGCGGGCGATGATACTTTCACCATCAACGGGGTGGGCGTCTACGGTCTGGTGGTGGATGGCCAGAGCGGCTCCGACAGCTACCGGGTGGGTACGAACCTGGGCGGGCCATTGTTCGCCAACGATAGCGGCAGCGGCGCCAACGATAATGACTACGCCCTGATCTACGGCACTGCCGGGGCAGATGAGGCCGTCCTCACGGCCACCCAGGTCATCGTCAACAGCCTGGCGGTGTACAGCTTCTCCAGCTTCAACAGCGGCGCCCAGTCGGTCGGCGGGTTGGAAGGCGTGAACATCGATTTGCTGGGCGGTGATGATGTGATCACGATCAATGCCATCCCCACCAACGTCGGCGTGGCCATCAGCGGCGGCGGCGGTAATGACACCTTCCTGGTCGCCAACCTGCCGTCGTTGTATGGCAGTGGGGCACATTACGGCCTGCGCCTGTACGGGAACGAGGGCGACGACACGTTGAACGTGGATGCCTCGGCCAACGGTACGGGCAGCATCTACAGCGATAAACTGACCGGCTTTGGCATGCTCCTCCCGCTGTACGTCTATGATACCAACGGCTGGCAGCTGGTCAGCCTGACCTTGAGCGCCGGGAACGACGTCCTGAGCCTGAACGGGCTCAACGGGGCTTACACTGTGGATGGCGGCGCCGGCAGTGACACCCTGGCCGGAACCAACACGGCGACCACCTGGACCCTTACTGCAGTCGACGCCGGCAATATCGGCGGGGCGGGCCAGTTCGACTTCTCAGCTTTCGAAAACCTGACCGGCGGCAGCGGGGCGGACACCTTCGTCCTGGCAGGCGGCAGCCTGAGCGGTACGCTAAACGGCGGGGCGGGCAGCGATAGCCTGGATTACAGCGCCTACACCACCACGGTGGTGGTGAACCTGCAAAACGGCACGGCCACCAGCCTGGGCGCCTTCGCCAGCGTGGAGAGCGTACTGAGCGGTACGGCGCTGGATGACACGCTGGTGGGGGCCGACACGGCCAACACCTGGAACATCACCGGCGACGATGCCGGGAACCTCGACGCTGCCTTCTTCTTTACTTCCTTCGAAAACCTGACCGGTGGCAGTGAAGCCGACGTCTTCCGCTGGCAGGCTGGCGTACGCTTGAGCGGCCTGTTGGACGGCGGCGCCGGCAGCGACACCCTGGTGGGAGCCGACACGGCCAACACCTGGAACGTGACCGGCGCGAACGCCGGCAGCCTGGCGAGCCTGGTCAACTTCACCGGCGTCGAGAACCTGACCGGCGGCAGTGAGGCGGACACCTTCGTCCTGGCGGGCGGCAGCCTGAGCGGTACGCTAAACGGCGGGGCGGGCAGCGATAGCCTG